>WJIW01000427.1 GCA_014730065.1 Armatimonadia bacterium
GGCGAGCACAAAGATGGTCACCAGGATCTCGACCAGCGACATACCTCGTGGATTGTGGCCTCGGGGTAAGATCACTCTCATCGCCCTAACACCTTCCTCGGGTCGGAAGCAGCGCTCGATCGTCGTTCCAGCCACCTACCGCAGGGTCTGGTGCTGGAAGGGGGTCAGGCCGGTAGCCGGATCAGCCTGGAACCAGTTCTCCGCCGGCTCGTCGGCATAGGTCTTCGCGCTGCCGTCCAGCCGGACGATCAGGATCGGACCCTCGTCGTAGGGTGGGTCACCATCATCTATCGAGACCCGGTTATACGGGCTCCAAGTGATGATGGTGAACGATGGCGCGACCTTGTTGGCGAGCATGGGGAACTTCCGCCAGTTCGTGATGTCGTAGGCTTCCCAGCCAGCTCCGCCCACCGCCGGCGGCCAGGCCCCGCCCTGGGCCGTCGCCGGAGCGCCGGTGTAGTACATGTCCGGCGGGGCCGCGATGCCGTTGGGCTGGTACCCGTAGTAGTTGTACAGAACGTTGCCGAAGCCGTCCTCCTGGTAGCTGAAGTCCTGTTTGCTCAGGTCCGCCGGTGCCGTCAGATCAATGTCCAGCGCGTACAGCGACGGCGGGTATGCGTCATGGTCCTGATGGTAGGTTTTGACTGCCGTGGCGATCTGGTTCAGGTTCGCCATGTCCGCGGCGATCCGCGCCTTTCGCTTCACGGCGGCGAACACCGGAAACAGTATGGCCGCCAGGACTGCGATGATGGCGATCACGACCAGAAGCTCGACAAGGGTGAAACCCAGTCTCCGGTTCTTCATCACGAACTCCTCCCCAGGGCCCAAGGCCCCGGTCCATCGTCGTCGGCGGACCGTCGCGATCACGTGCGTCTCGCCTCCGCCGCTCCACTGTTGAGTTACCCGCCACGGGGCCGGGGCTAAACCTACCGATCCCGCACCGAACAAGCCCTCTAAGCCGCCGGAACGGGACTCCAGGCGGCCAAGTAGATCATTGATACTACATCCGCAACGCCCTCGGGCTGCAACATGCAGACCCCGAGCGAGACGGCCAAAAACGGACCAAAAGGCAGGCGCGTCTTGGCCACCCGATGCTCGGAATCGCTGCTGCCCGCCAGGCGCCGGATCAGGATCCCCGCGATTCCCCCTACGGCGCCCAAAGCGACCGCCAGCAGGAAGAACCCCAGGAGGCTCCAGCCAGGCCCCAGGAGGGCTCCCGCTCCAGCCATCAGTTTCACGTCACCATAGCCCATGGCCTCCTCACCGAGGATCGCGCTGAAAATCCGGCCCAGAAGCCACAGACCCCCGAATCCTACCACGGCGCCCTGGATCGACTGAAGAAGCGGCAGCTCGTGGCCTCCACCCAAGGGGATCCCCAGCGGCGGGAACACGGTCGAGCCCACTACCCGGTAGCCGATATCCGACGCCACCCCAATCACCACGAGTGCGACCACCAGCCCATCGGGGATGGTGTAGGTCTCGAAATCGACAAAGACGATGGCCACCAGACACGGCACCGCGATCCACATCCGCACCATCCAAAGCGCATGCTCGGCCTTGGTGCCGTCCACGGGCCCATAGACGGCCAGCAGGTAGGCCCCCGCGAGCAGGGCGCCGATGAGCGCTTCGACCCCGAAATACCGCCAGGAGAACCGGGCGCCGCAGTACCGGCACCGGCTGCCCAGCACGACCTGGGAGAACAGAGGGATGAGGTCGGAGAGCCGTAGCGTGGTGCCGCACGATGGGCAGTGGGACCGGCCCGTCACGGCCAGGCCCCGGGGCAGGCGGTAGATGCACACATTCATGAAGCTGCCCACGGTCAGGCCCAGGGCGAAGTGCCACAGCGCCACCAGCGGGACAACGGGGCTCGGGGAGAAGACTTCGGGCATGGCTCAGCCGTATCCAAGGGCCAGGCGCGCTTGGACCCGACCTCTCCCCCTCCGTCCGCTCGGCCAAATCAAGCGCCCCTTTCCCCCTCTCCGTGGCCGGATGGGGGGAAGGGGCTGAGGTCCGCGGATACTACTCGCCGGCGCCGGACAGGTTGGAGATCAAGGCGACCAGCGGCAGGAACATGGCGATAACGATGAACCCGACGACCACGCCCAGGAACACGATGAGGAAGGGCTCGATGGCCGCCGTGAGCTGGTTCAGGGCCGTCTCGACTTCCGACTCATAGAAGTCGGAGACCTTCATGAGCATGGAGTCCAGTGAGCCCGTCTCCTCGCCGATGGCGATCATCTGCACGACCATGGGCGGGAAATAGCCCGAGTCCCGCAGGGGACGGCCAATCTCCTCACCCTCTCGGATGGAGGCACGGGCATCGAGGATGGCATCGGCGATGACGCTGTTACCAACCGTGCCCGCCACCGTCTCCATGGCCTGGAGAATCGGGACACCGCTCTGGAGCAGCGTGGAGAGCGTCGAGGCGAAACGGGCGAGAGCCACCTTATGGGTGAGCTTCCCGAAAATGGGCACCTTCATCTTGAACAGATCGAGGTACCGCCGCCCGATCCGTGTGCGCCCGATGAGCTTCACCGCGATCACCACGGCCACGACTATGCCCAGCACCAGGAGGGCGTTATCGCGGCAGAAGTAGGAGATGTTCCGAAGGGCGAGGGTCATGCCCGGCATCTGATCGGCGCCAACCCCCAGCTCCTCATACATGTCCATGAACTTGGGCAGGATGTAGGTCACGAGGAAGGCCACGATGCCGATGGCGGCGATCATGACGATGACCGGGTAGGTCATGGCCGACTTGATCTTCCGCCGCAGCTCCACGTCCTTCTCCATGAAGCCCGCGAGGCGCTGGAGGGCCTCATCGAGCACACCACCGACCTCACCCGCTCGGACCAGACCGATGGCCAGGTTCGAGAAGGTGCGCTGGTACTTGGTCATCGCGCCCGATAGGGTGTTACCACCCTCGACCTCGTCCCGGATGTCCCGGGTGATGATGCGGAGGTTGGGGTTGGTGGTCTGCTCCTGGAGAACGGTCAGGCACCGGATAAGCGACACGCCGGCGCTGATCATGGTGGCGAACTGGCGACACCACTGGGCGAGCTGGTCGAGCTTCACGCGCTTGAACATGCTCGCCTTGGCCCGCTTGGCGCCCACCGCCTTGGTGCGGACGATGGAGACGACCTCGTACCCCTGACTCTCCAGCGACCGGCGGAGAGAGTCCTCGTTCTTGGCCGTCTGCGAGGAAGGGATCTCTTTGCCCTCTTGGTCCTTCACGACGAAGGAGAAGGTTGGCATGTGTCTCGGCCTCCTTATGGACTGGCGATACTAGCGGCCTGCAGACTCCTGATCGCCCATGATCATCTTCTCGAGCTCCTGGCGATTCACGCATCTCTCAACGGCGCTATCCCAGGTGATAAGCCCGCGCTGATACAGGTCCTTCAGGGCCTGATCCATCGTCTGCATCCCAATGTTAGTGTGGGTCTGGATGATGGATGTTACCTGGTGGGCCTTGGCTTCGCGAATTAGATTTCGGATGGCCGCGTTGGCGATACAGATCTCCATGGCGCACACCCGGCCGGGCTCAGTGGCCCGCGGGATTAGCTGCTGGGAGAGGATGGCGACCAGGTTGTTCGAGAGCTGCACGCGGACCTGTTCCTGCTGGCCCGGAGGGAAAACGTCGATGACACGGTCGACGGAGTCGGCGGCCGTGTTCGTATGCAGGGTGGACATGACCAAGTGACCGGTCTCGGCGGCGGTGATGGCCAGCGCCATGGTCTCATGGTCCCGCATCTCACCCACCAGGATGACATCGGGGTCCTCGCGCAGGGAGGCCCTCAGCGCGTTGTTGAAGGACTTGGTATCCTGGCCCAGCTCGCGCTGATTCACGATGGACCGCTTGTGGGTATGGAGATACTCGATGGGGTCCTCGATGGTGAGCACATGCTTGGCCATCTCCATGTTGATGACGTTCACCATGGCGGCCAGCGTGGTCGACTTACCACTACCCGTCGGACCGGTAACCAGAACGAGTCCTCGGGAGCGACGAGCCAGGTCCTTGACCACCGGCGACAGGCCAAGCTGCTCCACGGTGGGGATGACGGCGGGAATGAGCCGGAAGGCGGCGGCGCAGTTGCCCCGGTCGCGGTAGAAGTTCACGCGGAACCGGGCCTTCTTCTGAAGGGAGTAGGAGAAGTCCAGCTCCATGTCTTCCTCGAAGCGCTGGATCTGATCGTCCCTTAGGATCGAGTAAAGCATCGTCTGGAGGTTCTGGGGAGTGAAGGGCTCGTAGTTCATCTTCTTGAGGTCGCCGTCGATGCGCACCACTGGCGGCAGATCGACGGACAGATGAATGTCCGAGGCGTTCTTCTCGACCACGAAGTCGAGTAGCTCATCGATATGGACGTCGTCGATGGGGCGTGGCCGGCTGACGGGCCGCCCTCCTCCGGCGGGCCGGGCCGCTGCCTGGCCGCCTCCCGCGGGGGTCTGACTCTCACTCATGAATCCAAGTCCTCCTGTCGGCCGTCTCACAACACACGGCGAAGCCCCTTTTGCCGGCCCCGCCGTGCACCCCGGACGTATCCTGTGTCATCGCCTGCCCAGGCAAGCAAGAGGGACGCGGCCGGTGTGGCCCGCGCCCCGCTGTTGGCTCTAGTCCCAGCCGGCGGTCATAACCTTCCGGATGATCTCCTCGGGATTGGTCGCGCCGCTCAGAACCTTGTCGAAGGCGTCGTCCTTAAGGGTGCGCATCCCGATGGAGCGGGCGGCCGACTCGATGTCCGCCAGGGGCGCGCGCCGGACGATCAGCTCGCGAATCTCGCTGTCCAGCTCCATGAGCTCGAACACGCCCAAGCGGCCCTTGTACCCCGTCTGGCGGCAGATGTCGCACCCCGAGCCCCGGTAGAACTTCTGCTCCGGGTCGGGCGGCGACTCTGGATCCCAATCGAAGGCCAGCAGGAGGTCGGGCGCGGGCTCGTACTCTTCCTTGCAGTTCTCGCAGACCCGCTTGGCCAGCCGCTGAGCGAGGACGCCGATAACCGAAGCCGAGATGAGGAAGGGCTCGACGCCCATATCCGTCAGTCGCGTCACAGCCGTCGGCGCGTTGTTCGTGTGAAGCGTGGAGAGCACCAAGTGACCGGTGAGCGATGCTTCGATGGCGATGTCGGCGGTCTCGAGGTCACGAATCTCTCCGACCAGGATGATGTCGGGATCCTGCCGCAGGAAGCTACGCAGGGCGGTGGCGAAAGTCAGCCCCGCCTTCCTGTTGACGGCCACCTGGTTGATGCCCGGGAGCTGATACTCGACAGGCTCCTCGATGGTCATCACATTCCGGTCGATGGTGGAGATCCGCTGGAGGATGGAGAACTGGGTCGTCGTCTTCCCGTGGCCCGTGGGCCCCGTGCTCAGCAGAATACCGTTGGGCTGCTTGATGAGCTTCTCGAGGGTGGCCAGGGTATCGGTCTGGAAGCCCAGCCGCTCCAGGCCCAGGAACATGTCGCTCTGGTCCAAGATACGGAAAACGCACTTCTCGCCGTTGACCGTCGGGATGGTCGACACGCGAAGATCGAACATCTTGCCATCCAGCCGGACGCGGACACGGCCGTCCTGGGGGATACGCCGCTCGGCGATGTCCATGTCGGCGAGAATCTTCATGCGAGAGATAAGGGGAGCGTGGACGTGCTTCGGCGGGTTCATAATCTCCTGGAGATCGCCGTCGATGCGGTAGCGAACACGCACCGAATCCCCCATGGGCTCGATGTGGACGTCGGAGGCGTCGAGCTGGATGGCTCTGCGCAGCAGCGTGTTGACGATGCGGATGATGGGCGCAGACTGGGCCACTTCTTCCTCCGACCCGCCGCCGCCGAGCTTGGTGGTGATGTCCACGTCCATGCCGGCCCGGCCGACCTGCTCGGAGGTGATCCGCTCACCGGCGGCCATCTGGGCGACCGCCTCGTCGACCTCCTCCCGATCCACAGCGCCGTAGACCCGGGTTCGAGCCGCCTCGATCTGGGCCGGAATGGCCTGCACGGGTTCCACGTCGACCTTGGCGCCGCGCTTCACCTCGTCCACCACGAGAATGTCCGACGGATCGGGCATGGCGATGATCAGGCCCTCGCCGTCATCGGTCCGCTTGATGGGGACCACGTTGAGCCGCTCCACCAGGTCCATGGGCAGGAGGTTCACGACGTCCTCGTCGATCTCCGTGTTGTCCATGTCGACGAAGGGCACGCCCAAGTACTCGGCCTTCGCCCTATAGACGTCCTTGGGGTCAGCGACGGACTGGGAGACCAGTACCTCCTCAAGTCGCTTGTTCTTGACCTCGTCGCTACCGAGAATCTCACGCAGCTTGTCCTCGGGGACTACCTTCTTTGCCACGAGTAGCTGTGGGAAGGATCGTGTTCCTCTGGAGCTGGCCATGTTCTACCTCCGCAGCGTCACCCACAGGCGGGCCTGTGGACGCCCGATCTAGTTGTGACAATTGCAGTCTTCGCAGCCGGTGCCGAATATCCTGCGGAACCTCCCATACGGCCGCCCCACCCTAATCCAAGGCGTCCTGCGAGGCCCCGTTGCCGCAGTCCCACGACACTCTAAGTTCTCAGTGACACCGGCCGTCCCTCTCGTTTCAGAGCTAGTTCTCACTTCGCCGCCCAAGACCTACCCGATCGCCGATCCCACGAATCCCCCGCCGCGCCCGAGGTTGTACAATGGTCCCGCTGGCAGACATTCCGCCGCCAGATGACGGAGGGCCCGATCCGTGGGAACCAGACGCCAACCTGTAACCGTGTATACCCTATCCACCGCGATCCTAATCCTCTTTTTGTGCATACCCTGTGCCATGGCTCAGGACCCCCAGGAATCGCCCCGCCAGGCCATCCTCGACGCCCTTGCCACGGGAGCGCACAGCCGTGCTGCAGCCCTGGCCCAGGACTGGATCGAGCAGGACCCCACCGAGTCCCAGGCGAGACGCTACGCGGGCCGCGCCGCGCTGGCCCTGGGTGACGCCTTCGGGGCCACACGCCATCTCCGCCGGGCCGTGGCGCTCGACCCCGGGAGCGCCGAAGCCTGGTGGTGGCTGGGAGAGGCCGCCGCGGCCTTGGATGACCAGGACGCCGCTCTGGCCGCCTACTGGCGAGCCCGGCGGATCGATCCCGAGGGACCGGCGGCCGAGAAGCTAGCCCCCTACAACCCCGCCTGGCTGGCGTACAACGCCGCCTATACCCACTACTCACGAGGGCAGCATGGCGACTGCTTGGTGGCTACCGAGGCTCTCCTCGGGATGGAGGGGCTCGGCGATGACCTAGGCACGAGCGCGCGGCTCATGCGGAGCGAGTGCCTCCTGCGGCTGGGCCGGCTGAGCGAAGGCTTGGAGCTGGCCCGCCGCCTGCTCGTGGGTGAGCCGGACCTGCGACCGATGGGCCCAAGTCTGGCCGCCATGGCCCTGGAATCCGGCCTGTACGGGCTGGCGGGCGACGTCTTGGATGCCTCGGGCTCCGTCCAGGGGCCCGACGGAGCGCTCATCTCGGCATGGGCCGCCGCCGCCAACGGCCGGGCGAGGGAGGCGGCGGAAGCAGTCGCCCGGGCTTTGGGGGCGGCCCCACCTCAAGCCGGGCTCGATGACGCCGTCCGCTGGCAGGGCCTTCTCGATGGAGCCCTGCTGGCTCTCGCCAGGGAGCCGGGCGCCGACCGGGCCTTGGCCGCCATGCCGCCCGGCCCGAGCCGGGACGCCCTCATCGGCTGCGTGCGGCTGCTCAAGGGTGACGCCGACGATGGCCTGGACCGCCTCCGGACGGCCCGAGGCGCCGAGCCGAGCAGTCCTTGGCTGACCGAGCGGCTGGCCTGGGGGCTGCGACTGACGGGCTCCCACGAACCGGCGCTGACGGTGCTCGAAGGCTACCCGGGCGAGGCGACGGCGATGGTGCGCGGAGAGCGCCTGGACACACTCCTGTACCTGGGCCGGGTCGCCGATGCCGAATCGCTCCTCCGCCAGTGGCGAGGCGCCGCTCCCGAGGAGACGAGCCTACTGTTCCGCCATGCCGCCGTGCTGGCGGAGATGGGCCGGTACAGCGAGGCTCTGGACCTGTTGCGCGCCGAGGATGCGCCGGAGACCGTCTCGGGTGCCGAGCTGGACGCATGGGCTGACTACCTAGAGTCGCTAACCGTGCCCGCCGAGGCCGCCGAAGACACCCCGCCCTTCGCGGGCGAGCCGCGGGTCCTCAGTGTACGCATCGCCGCCGACGAGGAGTTCCGGTGGGATCCGCGGTGGCGTCAGGTGATCCGCGCGCTGCTCGCCGACATCGAGCCCGTCTTCGCCGCGGCGGGCATCGATCTTCAGATCAGCCGGGCGGTGGAATGGGACTCCCGGGACCGGGCGTGGACCCTGAATGAGCTGCACTCGGAGCTGCGGAGGGAGATCCGGCGGGATCGCGACGACCTGGTGCTCGGGTTCACGGCCCAGACGTACGGTGGCGGCGAGGTAACGGGCTCCGACGTGGCCATGGGTGAGGCCGCTCTGCTCCAGGACTACGCCATCATCCGCTTCGACCGCCTGGGCGACGTGAGCCCCGCCATGCGCCGCCTCCAAGTCGCCCATGAGCTGGCCCATATCTTCGGGGCCCACCACGTGGAGACCGATGCGACCTTGATGCGCTCTCGCATGTCCGGCCGGCCGGTCCTGGCCTTGGATCCCGCCAATGTGCGCATCCTCCGGCTGACCCGGGAATGCGACTTCGACGCTGGGGTCGCGTCCTTGAGCGAAGAGGCCCGTGCCGCCCTGCTCGCCCACCGCTGGGCCGAGGCCGAAGGCAGCTCCGATGATGCCACCCACTACGTCGACCTGGCCCATATGTCCCTGGACCTGATGGACCCCCAGGCGGTGGAGTGGGCCCGGCGGGCCGTCATCCTCGAGCCCGAGGAGCTGGCCTGGCGTATCCTGTTCGCCGACCTGCTGGCATGGGACCGGCAGATCGACGCGGCCCGGACCGAGATGCTCGACCTGGTGCCCATCGCCATGGAGTCGGCGGACATCGGCCAGCTTCGCTCCCTGGGCCGCTCGCTGAGCATGATCGGGGAGCCCGAGGAGGGTGCCAAGCTGCTCCGCCGCACCGTGGACCTGGCCCGCCACGACGGGTGGCTACTCGCCGAGTACTCCGCGACCCTGTACGCCGGGGGCGATCACGAGATGGCACTGGAGATGCTGGAGCGCGCCCTGGAGGTCGAGCCCGATGACCCCTTCCTGCGGAGCGAGATCGCGGCGGCCTACATCGAGGTCGATCAGCCCGATCGAGCCTTGGAGCAGGCCCGGGCGGCGGTGGATATGGACCCGAGCAACCCCGGCCACTGGGAGCGGCTGGGGCACGTTCGGGTCGAGCGCGATGAGCGCGAGCAGGGCTTGGAGGCCTTCCGCACCGCCGTCGACGTCGACCCCGAGTACGCCTATGCCCACAACGCCGTCGCCTGGACCTTGGTGGAGATGGGCCGGTTCGAGGAGGCCGAGGCGCCCGTGCTGCGGTGCCTGGCTCTGGAGCCGAGCTACGCCCCGGCGATCGATACCCTGGGCCATGTGCTCAACGGCCTGGGACGGCCCGAGGAGGGGCTGGAGGCCTTCGACCGGGCCCTGGAGCTGATGCCCCGCGAGCCCGCCTCGTGGTACGGCCGGGGCGCGTCCCTGGAGGCCCTGGGCCGGACCGAGGAAGCCATCGACGCCTACCAGCGGGCCGCGGCCGAGGACCTGCCGGGCGGCGAGTGGATCGAGAAGGCGACGGACCGGTTGGAGGCCCTGGGCGCGGAGGTGGACGTATGAGGATCGCGGGACTGCCGATGCTCGCCGTTGGCCTCGACGTGGACGTGATTTCCGGCCCGGCCAGTACGCACATCGTTCCGGCCGCATCATGTGATTGCAGTATGTGGGCTATGGCTGGGGGGATGGGCTACGGAGGCACCCTCGGCGGGGTCATGCCTATCCGCGGGACGGCCCACTGGTGGAAGTGCCTGGGGCTGTTGCCCTGATGGCTCCGCGCCGGGCAGAGACGAGTCGCTGGCGGACACCCCGGGTACTGGATGTCCTGTTCCTCGCGGGCTGCCTTTACACTGTGGGCTCCGGCGCAGTCAGCCTGGTAC
>WJIW01000428.1 GCA_014730065.1 Armatimonadia bacterium
CGTGGGGTGCCAGGTCATGGATGGAGGCAGCGATAGGTCGAGGGGCGGCTCCCGGCCGCAGATGAGGTGTAGCTCATCGTCGCCGGCGGTCTGTGCCAGCCCGCGAAGAAGCCCGCGCACGGCCTTCTCCACACCGGAGAAGGCCCCGTGGAGCACGGTGCAGTCGATGGCCACGCTCATGCCTTCGCCTCCTGGGCCAGGGCGTCGTAGAGCTGGTCGACCAGGGCCGCGTGGTCCCCGGCGGAGAACTCCCTCGCGCGTTCGGCCGCGCCCCGGGCGAGGTCGGCATGGAGGCCGGGATCGGAAGCGACGCGCGTGACGGCCTCCGCTAGCTCCCCGGGGCTGTCGGGGGTCACTAGCAGCCCGCTGACGCCATCCTCGACCGTCTCCGCCGGACCCCCGTGGCGATAGGCCACCACGGGGACTCCGCATGCCATGGCCTCGACCACGGTGCGCCCGAAAGCCTCGCCCATGGCCGGATGGACCAGGAGGTCGGAGGCGGCGTAGATGCAGGGCATGTCCTCCCGGTACCCGAGGACATGCAGGCCCTTCCGCGATTGGACGGTTACCTCCGACGCGCCGCCAGGGGGTGGATACGCGACGAGTACGCGCTCGCACTGGCCGGTACTCATCTCCGCGAACACATCCAGGTTCTTCCACGGCACGGCTTGGCCGACGCAGAGGCAGACGAAGGCGGCTGGGTCAATGCCCAGCTCGCGGCGGAGGGGGAGGGGGTCCAGTCCTGGCTGGAACCGAGACAGGTCCACGCCATTGTAGATGACCCGGTTCCGCTTCGAGCGCTTCAGGCCATGGTGCTCGAGCACGGCCTCACTGACGGCGATGCGTGCATCGGATCGATGGTGGAGGTACCTCGTCCAGCGGCCGCCGCGCCGCATGTCGCGAAGGTGCCAGACGATGCGCCAGGAGCCGGCCCGGTGCCGGCCCCGGCGGTGGAGGGCGGCGGCGTACATCATCGGCACGTCGGTGTTCGCGTGGATGATGTCCGGCCGCACCTCATCGGCCAGGCCAGCCAGCTTGATGCGGCCCCAGAGCAGCTTGAGGGGCGTCATGGGATCACGGCGCCGGAGGATCTGGAGGTAGGGTGCGCCATGGACCTCGGCCTTGTGCTTCATGAGGGCCCGGCCAAGGGGGGAGTCAGTCTCGGGTAGGGCCACGTGAACATCGTAGAGCTGGCGGGGCAGGTGGCTCACCAGGGTGAGTAGGGAGTGCTCCGCGCCCCCGATCTCGGACACATGGCTGAGGAGCAGGATGCGCTTCACGAGTGGCTCCGGCGGCGCAGCCAATCGAGGGTGAGGTCGATCACCCTGTGCTTCCACTCCAGGGCGTAGAAGCCGTGGTTGGCGCCCTCGATGCGGTGCAGCTCCACGGGGCACGAGGTGCGTCCGAAGAGCCCTTCGTAGGCGGCGATAGCCTCCTCGGCGATGGGATCGGCGGTGCCGTAGATCATCAGCGCTGCGCCGCACCGGGCCGAGTAGACCGACTCGTCGGATAGCTCCTCGGGCTCGTCTACCTTCTTCTCGTGGACCCCGGCCCGGCCCAGCACCCGGCGGATGATGTCGAAGCGGACCTCGCCGGCAAACAGCTTCCGCCACGTCTCCGGTCGGAACAGCTTCCGGAGGTACTCCCTCAGGTAGCCGGCGCGCTTGGCGCTGATCCGCTCGTCGGTGGCCTGGGCGGCGAACACCGGAGCCGACCACAGGCAGACCGATTCCACGTCCACACCATCGAAGAGGCACCCAACGGCCACCTCGCCGCCGGAGCAGATCCCGAGGAGCACCGGCGGGACGTCAGCCAGGTGGTCTCGGGACCAGCGCACCATGGCGGCGCCATCGACGATGTGGGCGCGCAGGTCGTGCTCGTCCACGGCGCCGTCGGAGTCGCCGCGGCCGCGGAAGTCCACCCGCAGCACTCGCCGCCCATCGGCGGCGAGCCGGCGCGCGGCCTCGACGAGCATCCCGTTGGGTCCGTAGCGCGTGCCGCCCCAGCCGGAGAACATGATCACCGGGGGCAGGTCGGTGCCGCCGGGTGGGTCGTGGAGCACACCCCGGAGGATCTGGCCATCATCGGCGGTCAGCTCGACGAGACGCTCGGCAGCTCGGCTCACGAGGCACCCTCCTCGCGAATGAGGACGTGGACCATTCCGTCGATGAACGCCTCAGGCACGACGGGTCCCAGGGCGTTCCAGAAGGGCTCGTCGATGAGCACCCGGGTGTCGACCCGGGCGCCGCGCTCCTTGAGGCGCGTGGCGAGGGCACTGAGGGGGGCCGTCATCGAGTCCCGGCCACGGATGTCGACACAGGAGATGGGCCTGGCGAGGGTGGAGTCGGCGGCCATCAGGTCATGGGCCTCCAGCTCCTGGATGAGCTGGGGTGAGATGTAGTGCCCGCCATAGTCGATCCCGCGGTCGGTGTCGGCGGCGCCGTCGCCGCCGTCGGCTTCGGTGAGGGCGCCACGGATCTTGCCGCGGAGGCGTACCTCGCGCAGATAGCGGCCGCCGTTGATGAGAGGGACGCAGAGGACGGTGCGCTCCACGAAGTCGTGGGTTGGCCCGACGAGGGCGGCCAGGTCGGCTCCGAGCCGCAGGCCGATCAGGTCGACGCGGTGCAGCCCACTCTTGCCTCGGGCCCGGTCGATGACCAGCTCCAGGTCCTCGCGCCAGCTCGTGAGGGTGGGCTGGTCATCGTCGCCCGGGCTATCGCCCGTGGCCCTGGGATCGAAGCGCATCACCGCGTACCCCTCAGCCGCCAGCCGGCGGGCCAAGTCCACGAGGGGTCGGTGGGCGGCCTTCTTCTCCTCGTGTATGGGGGCCACGAGAACCGCGCAGCCGCAGGGATCGGTGGGACTGGCGGAGGCATGGAAGGCGGTTAGGAGCTGGTGTCCTCCGAAGGGGATGAACTCGTAGGTCTCCACAGGTGGATCGCTCCGAAGCAGGGGCTACTCCTCGCGCTCGGCCAGGAACTTCGCTAGGTTCTGGACGCTGCTGAACCTCTCCAGGTCGAACTCGTCCTCGCCCACCTGCACGCCCATCTCCTCGTCCAGGCCGACGACGATCCAGAAGAGGCCCACCGAGTCGGCGCCGTATTCGTCCATGAGGTTAGCGGAATCGTCGAGATCATCGGGCTCAACCTCCAGGGCCAGTCGGTCCACGAC
>WJIW01000429.1 GCA_014730065.1 Armatimonadia bacterium
ATGCCGGGCGTGCCGGGGCCCGGAGCAGGCTCGAAGCCTCCCGCCCGTAGGCGAGCCCATTCGTTAGCTTCGGTTGGCTTCGCTTGGGGTGCCGCGCTTCCCGGCCGGGAGCGCGGGCGTGCCGCTCCTAGGCCGCGTACGCGCTATGGGCCTTGACGAGATGCCACACGGCGGGGATCGGCGACAGGCGATACAGGTGCTCGCCCCGGTCGCCCAGCTCCAGCCTGGCAAGGCCCCGCTGGGCCAATGCCTCGAGGCAGCCCCGAACCTTCTCGGTATCGCGGTCGATCAGGGCCGCGATTCGGGCGGCGCTGACCGCGCGGTGGGGGTGCCGGCACAGGAAGACCAGGACCGAGATACCGGTCTCGGTGGTGATGACTCCGCTGCCGCTCAAAGTGGCCTGGTTGATCACGTCGACCATCTCCTCGCTATAGGACGAAATCAACTTCGTTCGTCTGCCTCTTACTACGTATGGGGGCGAGGAGGGTTACATAGTGTTCGGAAAAATGTGGCGCGCCAGAGCGCCGAAGCCGCCCTGGCGCGTGGCGGAGCGGACCCATCGACTACTTCCCGTGCACCTGGCAGAAGCGTGAGAAGGACCGGTCGTACGTGCGCTCCACGTCGTCGGGGAAGCAGCACGCGGGAAGCTGGTTCTGAGCCAGGTGGTAGTGCAGGCACTCGCAGCACTTGCCCTTGCGCGGGCAGCCCGAGTAGCTACAGTTGCACTTCTCCATGTTGGCATCGAAACGGTCACAGGCGGCCATGACTGGGTGGCTCCTCTCGACAAGATGCGAGGCGCCCTGGGCGCCTCGCATCGATGGAAGTTCCACGGTCTTCGGCGGGCCGAGGGGTCTGTCCTGTCCCGCCGGGCGGCTCGCTAGTTGCCGCAGTACTCTGACCACCACTCGCTGCCGCATCCGCACGGGAACATCTGGTGGGCCGGCAGGTCGTTGTAGTCGAGCTGCTGGTTGTTGCGGTACCAGATGTGCTCGTTCTGGATCATCTCAGCCTTGTCGTTGGGGTGGGCCCGGCGCGCCAGGTCCGCCCGGAAGCGGCGGAGCTGCTCATCGGCGGGGCCGGCGGCCAGGTCGGAGACCTCGATCTCGCCGGTGGTCTCGCCCTCGATGTCCTCGGCCTCGCCCGTGGCCTGGGCCACGACCACGGCGGGCGGCACGCTGGGCTCAGGATCGGAAGTGGGCACGGCGATGACCTCCATGGCCTCCTCGTCGGGGGCGGCGGCTGGCGCGGCCTCCTCGGCCGCGGGCTCCGGTGCGGTGCCTTCCTCGGCGGTGGCTTCGGGGGCGGTGTCCTCTTGGGCGAACAGCGCGGGCGATCCCACCACGGCGATCCCGGCGACGACCGCGACGGCGAGCGCCATACCCAGTACGGCGATCCACTTACTCGAGCGATTCGCACTCCTCATGTTCTATGAACTCCCTCCAGTATTGAGCAAGCTCCTGGCTGACAAATGTCTCTCCTGCGTGCTAGGTTCGACCCAAGGCGGCGCAGGGCCTTCACCGTCCCGCGGCAAGGCCGGTCATCAGATGCTCTCGACACGCACGGTGACGCCCGAGGGCGTCCCCTTGAGGACCTCGCAGTCGTCGGTGAGCTTCCCGATGACGTTGACCGGGCTGGCGGGCCGTATATCCGTGGATGTGCTCACCGGGGTCTTGCCGTAGAAGATGCAGAAGGCGGTGCCGGGGGGCCAGTAGGCTAGATCGCCCAGCTCCACGGCCTCTTGGGCATCGGGCCCCAGGTCGGCGTTGACGGGGATGTCGAAGTAGATCTCGTCGCCCCAAGTGGAGCCGCTGGCTTCCAGTGGCAGGGCCTCGAGGACCTGGGCGGCGGTGGGGCTGTCATTCAGCTCCCCCGTCAGGGTCAGCTCCCCCACCGTTATCTTGATCCGGGTCGGCATCGGGCGTATCCACCCCATCGTCTGGATCGGGAGAGACGGCGACTTTGCCCTCGGCCAGCCATGCCAGCAAGCCCTCGAGCAGCAAGGACTCGTCGCGGTTGAGGCGGGTATCCTCGCCCGAGGACGTCTGGCCGAGCCGGAGGCCTAGGAGAACGACCCGGCCCCTCCCGTAGTCGGATGCGACGGCCAGAGCCTTCTCGGGATCGGTGACCTCCGCGGGCTCCAGCAGCGCTATGTCGAGCCTATTCGGTCGCACCAACACGTGGTCCTCGTTCGTCAGCTCGATGGTGGGTGGCAGGTTCAGATACCTGGCCGCCGGATGGCCTGGATCGCGGACGCGGATCTCCTTGGTCTTCACCCGGTCCTCGGGGAAGGTATCCGCCAGCTCCAGGAAGATCAGCGGGATGCCCGCGTGTCCGACGGCATTGTGGAGCATGAGGACCCGCCCGCCGGATTCGGTCCAGCCCCGCAGCGTCTCCACATTGGCCTCGGTGAACAGGTTGTTGTCCATGGGGTCGCTGATGACCAGGATATCCCACTGGCGAAGCTCGTCGAGAGCAAGGGAGCCGATGAACTCGACCCTGGGCTTTCCATCGAACATGAGCCGCATCTCGTCCACCAGCGGCGCCGTTCCGCGCCCCGGCGCGAGCATGGCGATGTCCAGGGTCTCGGCGCGCTCCTGGGCGGCCCGCGCCTGCTCGTACTCCCTCTGGCTCATGATCCGAAGGGCCGGGCCGTTGCGGCGCACCGTCACCGTCTCCCCGCCCAGGTCCAACCGGCCCTCGAGCCTGAGGCGCCACGCTCCGGGCGCGAGGGTGAGCTGATCCGAGCCCTGGCCGTCGACGAGCGCGACGGAGCCCACCTCGGTCTCCTGGGAACCGTCCATGGAGAGGGACAGCACGCGCAGCTCGCCGCTGCCGCCGCCGCTTGCCTGGAGGGAGATCTCCACGGGCTCGGCGGGCGGGTAGCCTTGCACCTCGGCCTGGGGGAAGGGCGGCTCCGGGAGGGCCGCACTGACCCGCGAACCGTAGGGCGGGACCTCGGCGGCCGAGAAGGCTCCCTCCCTCAACGCTCGCATCAGCTCCGCGCCCCGACCTCGGTCGTAGGCGTACATCGCCAGCCCATCGGCCCGGACCTTGCGTACCTCCTCGAGAGCCCGGATGACCGCGAAGGGATCATCGGGCGCATCGTCGGCGGGCATGGGCCTGCGTGCCGGCACAACCAGCACTCGGCCCTCGATGCGGAGCAGCATTTCGGCCAGCTTGGGACCCAGCTCCGCGGGGGAGTCATCGTAGTACAGGGGGACGATCATATCGGGGGCGCCGGACTCGACCCACGCATCGAGATCCTGGGCCACGGCATCCCGGCGAGCCGGGAACAAGGTCGCTCCCATGACCACCTCAGGCCGCGCCGCTCGGGCCGCTCCCGCCAGACGAGCAAGGGCGTCCGTAACCAAGCTCCGCCGGTATGCCTCGAACTCGGCCACCCGGGTCGGCGAGATGGGCGGCCACTCACCGGTCTCGCCGATGCTCACCTCGGCGAAGCCCGTCTGGCATGAGTCGCAGTAGCAGTAGGCCCGGCTCGGCATCCTGATGAAGTCGAGGAGCACGCCCCGCACGGGATAGCGCTCCAGTAGCTCGCCGATGATGGCCTCCTCGTGGGCCAGGTTCGCTTCATGGCCCGGGCAGAGCCATGGAAGCACTTCGCCATCGCCGGCGACCACTAGCCGGCCCTCGTCCTCGAGGGCGCTCAGCTCCTCCTCGCCGGCGCCGAACACCTGGAAGGCGCCGTGCCATGCGAATACGTCGATGGGGTTCTCCTGCCGGGCTGCGGCCGCCAGCACTTCGGCCAGGACATCGATCTCCCCAGCCGAGGCGAGGACGTCCGACTGGTACGCGGCCTGGCGCGCATCGCCCGTGTAGACGAAGACGGCGTTGATCCCGCCGGCGGCCAGATCGGCGACGAAGGCCTCGGCCTCGCCGGGTGCGGGGAGGGCGGCGAAGACGGCGCGGACCTCGGCGTCACTCGGCGGGACCAATCCGTACACGGCCTGCCTGAGGAGCCCCTCGGCCCGGACCGAAGGCGCCAGCATGCCCGCCGCCGATCCATTCTCGGCGGCGGTGAGTGCCTCCTGGCGGAGACCGAGGGCGGCGTCCAGGAGTCTCTTCTGGGTCTCGCCCCCCTGGCGGTCCACATACGCCTGCACCATCCCGAGCCCACCGAACTCGCCCACAGCGCCGAACTCGCTCAGCAGGTCCTGAAAGCTGAGCCGAGCCGCACGCTCATCGAAGTGGACGACCAAGGCCCCGAGCAGACGCTCGAGACCCGCGGGGTCGCCCGCCGAGGGGATCCAGCCGAAGGCCGCCTGATCCTCGGCCACCCATCCGGCGACCGTCTCGCCGCGTTGGCCGTACCAAGCCACTGCATCTCCCTCATCGCAGCGGACCGCGGCCACTCGGTCGGGGTACTGCTGCAGCTCGCCGGCGGCGCCCGGCAACACTTCCTCGTCGACACGAACCGTCAGGGGCTTGGGCAGAGGATCCGGCAGAGGCTCGAAGGACAGGCCCAGCCAATCGCTCACGGCTTGGTCCTGCACGCCGAAGGTGATGATGCGACCTCCGCCCTCGTGGAACCGCTTCAGGGCTTCGAGGCGGTCGCCGTCCAGGACTTGGGGCAGCAGGAAGACGATCCCCGGGTGGGCCTCGCGAGGCTCAGGGATGCCTCGGGTGGTGGCCGGCACGTGTATCTCGGCCAGGGCATTGAGGAGCACGCCGCCGGCTGCGGCATACGCGGAAGTGGGGTCCTCGGGACCCAGCACGGCGATGGAGCCCACGTGTGTGGGCTCATCCTGAGCGCGGCCCGGGGCGGCCAGGAGTAGAGCCAGGCAAGCGGCGGCCACCAGGGTCGTGCACGTGCCGGGGCTATAGAATGCGAGCGTCGAGCAGGTCCTGTACATCGAGAATCCCCACGGGGCGTCCGTCGCCATCGATGACCGGCAGGTTGTCCCACTTGTGCTCCGTGAGTATCCGCAGGCCTTCGGTGGCCAGTCGATCCTGGCCGATGGCAGTCGGGTCCGGTGTCATTACGTCTCCCACCGTGCGAGTGAGCACCTGGGGATCGGCGGAGAGCTGGCGGCGCAGGTCTCCGTCGGTGAAGAGTCCTACCAGGCGCCCATCGGCGTCGGCCACGGAGGCCACGCCGGCGCTTCGGCAGCCCGTCATGACCAGCAGCGCGTCGAGGACGGCGGTATCCTTGGAGACGATCGGATTGGCGTCATCGGTTCGCATGATGTCCCGGACCAGGGCGAGGCTCCGACCCAAGCTCCCGCCGGGGTGGTACCGGGCGAAGTCCTCGGGGGTGAACTTGCGGCGCTCCATGAGCACGATGGCCAGAGCATCGCCGAGGGCGAGAGCCACCGTCGCCGAGGTGGTGGGCGCGAGATTGTGAGGGTCGGCTTCCCGCGCCACATGGCCGTTCAGTATTGCCGCCGAGTGCTTGCCCAGCGGTGAGTCTGCGAAGCCCGTCAAGGCGATCACGGGGACGCCGCAGGAGGCACAGTACGGAAGGAGGGCCAGGATCTCCGCCGACGTGCCCGAGTAGGAGAGGGCCAGGAGGGAGTCGCCTTTCTGGATCATCCCGAAGTCGCCATGGGGCGCCTCGGCGGGATGAAGGAAGAAGGCGGGCGTGCCGGTGCTGGCCAAGGTGCCGGCCATCTTCTTGGCGATGGAGCCCGACTTCCCGACTCCCGTGGTTACTACACGGCCCGGTAGTGAGAGGATCAGGTCCGCGGCTCTCTCGATGCCCTCGTCCAGAAGCTCGGCGGCCCGCTCCAGGGCCCGGGCCTCATGCCGGAGCACCCGTCCCGCGATATCGATGGTCTCGCTCATGCCTTCTCGGTATCCTCCTCGGCGTCCACCTCGGGTAGGGGTGATGGCGGTTGCAGTCCGTACCGCGGCAGTATCCACCGCTCCAGCCGCCGGATCAACATGGTGCCCACGAACTCCCGCATGGATAGGGGCTCGACCAGGATGGCGTACAGGCCCGCCCGCCGCGCTCCGAGGATGTCGGTGAAGAGTTGATCGCCGACCATGGCCACACCCTCGGTGCTCTCCAGCCCCAGATGCTCCAGAGCTCGGCGGAAGCCGCCGCCCCGGGGCTTGTTGGCCCACGCGACGAAGGGCAGGCCATGGGTCTCGGCGATATGGCCCACTCGCCGGGGCGCTCGAGAGTTGGAGACGAGACAGACGGGGATGCCCTGCTCGCGAAGCATCTTGAGCCAGGCGATGCTAGGCTCGGGCAGGTCTCGGGAGCGCCAGGCCGTGAGGGTGTTGTCCAGATCCACCAGTAGGGCGGTGATGCCCCGCTCCTCGAGCCACTCGGGCGTAAGCTCATGGACACCTGTCACCCAGGCGTCGGGCTGTAGTCGTCCGGGCAAGCGGATCGCTCCCTAGCCACCGCTGAGATGCTCGCTCAGGGTTCGCGAGAAACGGTGTCGCCCCTCCGTGCCATGGGTGCGGAAGAACAGGTAGTCCGTGTCGGCGGGGTATAGCACAGCCTCGATGCACGGCAGCCCCGGGCTGCAGATCGGTCCTGGCGGGAGGCCCTCGTGGAGGTACGTGTTGTAGGCCGACTCGATGCGGGTGTCCGCCTCGGACAGTACCTCCTTGGGCTCGGGCAGGATGTACTGCACCGTGGCGCACGATTCCAGCCGCATCCCCTCGTCGATACGCTTCAGGAACACCTGGGCTCCGATGGGGCGCTCGTCGGGGACCCGGATCTCCCGCTCCACGATGGACGCCAGGGTTAGGATCTCGTGTAGCGACATGTCCGACGCCGCGATGGCGGCAGCGTGGGGCTCCAGCGCGGCCTCCAGACGCCCGACCATCTGGGCCACGATCTCCTCAGTAGTGGCGTCGCGGTCGATGGCGTAGGTATCGGGGAAGAGATACCCTTCCAGCGTGCCTGTGGGAGGCGACGGGAAGGGCAGCTCGGGCCAGCTCTCGGGGTCCTCGGCGATAGCCTTGAGCTCGGTGGCGGTGCAAAGGCCCGTCTCTTGAGCCACGGCCCGGGCGATCTGTGCCAAGGTGTAGCCCTCGGGGATGGTCACGCTGAGGGTCGTGACGGTGCCGTGGGTCAGGGCCTCCATGATCTGGCGCCCGGACATGGACGGACTCAGCACGTAGTCGCCCGCCTGGAAGCGGTCGGTGTACCCATCCCTGGAAGCGGCCAGGATCCAGATGGCCCGGTTCTCGATCAGCCCCTTCTCCTCGAGCAGAAGGCCGATGTCCTGGGCCGACGCCCCCGAGGGCACCGTCAGCCCCACCTGAACATCCGTCGCCCCCGGCTGGACGGGGCCCAGCCCGCGGTCCCACAGGCCCCATCCGATGACGGCGATGACGGCCAGCAGCACGAGTCCTCCCGCTAGCCGCAGAAGGATCCGCCGCTTCCGCCTACGCCCCGGAAGGGGGATGATCGGTCTGGTGTCGTCTGCGCTCAAGATACGCCTCCAGCAGAATGGTGGCCGCCACGGCATCGGTGATCTCCCGGCGCCGGCGCCGCGAATGCCCCGTCTCGATCAGTGATCGCTCGGCCGCCATGGTCGTCATGCGCTCATCGAGGTACTCCACCTCCAGGCCCCGCTCGGCCAGCTCCTCGCCCAGCTCACGGGCCTTCTCGGCCGCGGGGCCCTCGGTTCCGTTCATGTTCAGAGGCAGGCCCACCACGCATAGGGTTGCTCCCAGCTCCTGGGCCCGGGCGGCGATGGTGTCCGCGGCGCCCTTTCGCTCGGTGACCTCGAGGGGCGTGGCGATCATCCCGCCGCTATCGGTCGCCGCGATACCGACGCGTACGTCGCCGGGGTCGATGGCCAGGATCCTCACGTGGCGTCGCCTCCGCTGCAAGTGTCGCGCATCGAGATATGATGCCATAATGGACCCGCGCGGGGGAATTGGACGGATCGGACCCCTCGATCAAGACTACCGAAGAGGTGAGGCTCGTGCTACTGTTCGCGACCACGTATCTCATGTCGGCATGGGTGGGACAGGCGAGCCCGCCGCTGGAGGTCCATGTGAGCGTGGACCCGTCGCAGCCCGTGGCCCGGGTCGATCCCCGCTTCTTCGGCATGTTCACCGAGCACATCTTCGACGCCCTGGATTGGCGGTTGGCCGCCCAGCAGATCAAGGGCCGGGGCTTCGAGAACGGCGATGCCGATGGCAATGGGGTCGCCGATCCGTGGGAGGCCACGGGAGACGTCGAGCCATCCCTCGATACATCCACCTCGTATCCCCGGTTCCACGGCGGCGACTCCTCCACATCGCAGCGGCTGGAGATCAGCGGCCAGGGAGGCCTGGTGCAGGGGGGCCTCGCACTGCGCGCCGGCGACCCCGTCGATGTGACGCTGCATCTGAAGGCCGGCGCGGGCATCGAGAGCCTGACGATCGCCTGCGGCCCTGCCGGGGGTCAGCCGCTGGCGACGGTCACCCTCGACGACATCCCCGCGGATTGGCGGGAGCGGAGCGTCACTCTGCGGGTGGACGAGGATGTGTACCCCGCCGAGCTGAGCTTGAGCTTCCAAGGACGAGGCACCGTATGGGTTGACCAGGTCTCCATGATCGCGTGGTCGGCGGTGCACGGCTGGCGGAGGGACGTGGTCGAGCTGTACGAGTGGATCCAGCCCGATACCCTTCGTTACCCCGGCGGCAACTTCTGCCAGACCTATCACTTCCCTGTGGGGCTGGGTGATCCCGACCTCAGGCCCGTGGTACCGAACCCCGCCTGGCAGAACTACCCCGAGCCCAATAACATCGGCACCGACGAGTTCCTGCGGCTGTGTGAGCACGTGGGCATGGAGCCGATCCTCTGCCTCAATATCGGCGACACGGGCGGGGAGCGCACCTTGCCGAACAACTCCACCGAACGAGCCCTCCGCGAGAGCCTGGACTGGCTGGAGTACGCCAACGGCTCCACAGATACGGAATGGGGCCGGCGCCGGGCCGAGAACGGGCACCCCGAGCCCTACGGGGTCAAGCTCTGGGAGGTGGGCAACGAGATCGGCTATGGGCATATCCACGGGCGGCTGACGGCGGAGCAGTACGCCCCCCGCTTCCGCCGCTTCGCCGAGGCGCTCCTGGAGACGGACCCATCCATCGAGCTGATCGCCTGCGGACACGACCCCGGCTGGAACCGGCACCTCATGGAGCAGGCCGGCGACCTGGCCGACTTCGTGGCCATCCACATCTATGACAACGTGCCCTTCCCGGGCGATGCCGCCGCACACGCGTGGTACGTGGGCCCATGGCTCGACTCCCATATCACAGCCCTGCGCGAGGGCGGAGCCACCGCCGAGACGACGCGGCTCGCCCTGAATGAGTGGTCTTACTCGTGGCAGTACTGGCAGGGCAGCGATCGCGCCGTGGCAGCCGCGGGACTGCTCCACGAGTGCCTCAAGCGCGCCGACTGGGTGGCCATGACGAACACCTCGGACACCGTGGCCCGGTTCCGGAACAACGAAGCGGTGGCGTTCCCCGACCCCGAGTGCCTGGCCATCGCCCTCCTCAGCGAGCTAGCTCTGGACGAGGTCGTGGAATGTACCGTGTCGAGCCCCTGGGTGCCCACGTCGCGGCGGGGCTCGGTGCCCGCGGTCGATGCGGTGGCGACGCGCAAAGGTGACCGCGCCCACGTCTCGCTCCTCAACCGAGCCTTCGAGCCCGCCACCGTGGCGGTCCACCTGCCGGCCCGCAGCGCGACGCTAGTCGATGCCCGGGGCATTCTGCCCGCGGAGCCCGGGGCGCGCATGTCCTTCGACGATCCCGACGCCATCGGCATCACCGACCTTACGGCGGTGGAGCTGGAGCGGATGGACGGCGGTGTGGTCCTCAATGTCACTCTCGATCCCATGTCGGTCGCGGGCCTGCGGCTGGAGCTGGAGGGCGCCGGAGGGGCTGCCACCGCCACCCTCCCCCCACCCCGCCCCATCGCCGAGCTTACGCCCCTGGGCGATGACGAGATCCTGCCTTGGGGCCAGTGGGAGCCGGTGAGCATCCACGGGGCCGAGGGCAGCTTCGAGGTCGCCGAGGGCGTCGCCGAGATCACCAGCCCGCCGGACAGTCGCTTCGGGCTCATGTCCCCGCCCATCGATCTGGCCGACGACGAGACCCTCATCCTGGAGACCCGCATCGCGGGCTTCGACGGCCTGAACGCGCTGCTGCACCTCTGCGCCGAGGGCTCGGAGGAGGACCTGGGTCGGATGGTCGAGGCGGGGATCGAGAGCGGACAGGCCCAGGTCTGGGCGGGCGAGTACTCGTACACCGGCGCGGCGATCGAAGACGGCACGACGGTGCGCGTGGTCATCGGTCCCTCGGGTCCGGGCGGCCGGGTCATCGAGGCCTTCGTCGGCGATCACTCCTACCAGCGCATCCCGGCCGTCCGCTGGCTCGAGGCGGCCCGTCCCAGGATCCTGCTGTATGGATGGGGAGAGGGGCTACGCCGATTCGAGCCCCTACGCCTGCGGCGCGTGGAGCTGCCTGGCGAGCTCATCTTCGGCGATACCTTCGAGGGCGACGAGCTGGACGGCGTCTGGGAGGCGGTGCCGGTGGTCGGTGAGGCTGGCGAGGTCGAGCAGGTCGAAGGTGCGCTCACCATCCAAGGGGCAGAGGACAGCCGGTTCGGAGTGCTGACCGGGCCGCTGCCTCAATCGCCCACCGAGACCCTGGTCGTGCAGGCGGAGCTGCTCGAGTACGAGGCCACCAACGGCCTGATGACACTGCTGGCCGGGGACGGCACGGAGTTCCGCGACTATGCCGAGGTGGGTGTGGAGCGGGGCCGGGCCCAGGCGTGGATGCGGGACTGGTCCCACACTGGGGCCGAGGAGCAGGGCGTCGCCGACCTCGCTCTTGTGGTCGGGCCGCCCGACGCTTCGGGCCAGCGGCGGGTGAGTGCGTACGTGAACGGCGACCTCGTCTCCTACGCCCCCCACCTGTACGGCATGGATCGCCCGCTACGGCTGTTCCTGTACGGCTGGGCAGAATCGCGGACGGTATGGGGCGAGGTGACGGTGCGGCGAGTGGACTTCTCGCCCCTGGTGGGCCACATGTTGGCCCCGAGCGCGGCGGCGGGCTAGGGGCGGCGAGGCCCCGCCCGTACGTGATGGATGGTCGGTGTGACTTCCGATGCCATACAAAGGTCGGCGTGCTGAGTCTTCTGAACCCCACCGCCCCACTTTGTGCCGGAGGCTAAGGGCCATGCACAGGTTCGTGATGGTCGCGCCACTGATTCTGAGGGTGGTCGCGGTGGACGCGCGTGGCTTGGAAGCTCAGGGGCTGCCGGAAGTGGAGATCAACCAGGCATGGGAGGAGCGAGTCTTCGGCCAGGCGGCTTCGGAGCAGCCATCGCTGGTGCTCCTCGAGGAGGAGGGGCCGGGCGACACCAAGCTCGGGCGCTGCGCAGCGGGTGGACCCATCCGGCTAGGGGATCGCGTCTACGAGCGGGGCATCGGTGTCAACTCCTACTCGGCCCTTCGACTGACCCTCGCCGGCGGCGCCGATCGGTTGCTCGCCGCGATCGGGCTGGACCGAAACGTGGACGGAACGCCCGGATCGGTGCGCTTCCGGGTCCGGGCAGACGGCACCGACCTGCTGGCCACCGACGTGATCCATGCAGGCGATGCCCCGCAGAGCATCGACATTCGCCTCGGTGGCGCCCGGCTCGCTGCTGGTGGAGTACCGCAGACTACGGTGACCTCCCGCGCAAGACCGGCGAGCTCCGCGTGTGGGTAAGGCCACGAGCAAGGCCCCGAGCCTCCCGCGCCGAATAGCATCACCGGAAGCTGGAGGTGGATCGTTTGCCCTTCACCAACTTGCAGCAGATCATCGACC
>WJIW01000430.1 GCA_014730065.1 Armatimonadia bacterium
AGCCAGCCGCTGGAGCTGCGCACCCAGGCCCGGCCCGCGGTGACCGCCCTGGCCGACACGGGCACCGAGCTGTGGCTGGACACGGGGGACCGCCAGGAGGCCGCGGCCAACTGGGGCCCCGAACTGGAAGCCCTGACCACTAACAACACACTGGTCAACAAGGTGATCCAGCGCGGAGACCTGGATGAGCCCCTGGCCGAGGCCGCCAAGCGGCTGAAGCAGAACGCCGAGGGGGTGTCCGACGACGACCTGGTGTACGAGCTGGGCTTCGTGGCCAATGCCCGGATCGCCCTGGACCTGGTGAAGACCTTCGACGCCATGGTCAGCGTGGAGCTGCATCCGGCCTTCGCCCAGGATGTGGAGACCACCGTGGAGTGGGGCCGGCGGTACTTCGAGCTGTGCCCCTCCAACTTCTACATCAAGGTGCCCATGACGGCGGCGGGCTTTCTGGCCGTCCGGAAGCTGAGTCGGGAGGGCATCCCCGTGAACTTCACCCTGGGCTTCGCGGCCCGGCAGAACTACCTAGCCGCCCGACTCTCATCGCCGTCCTACGTTAACGTGTTCCTAGGCCGCCTCAACGCCGTGGTCGCCGATAACGGGCACGGCAGTGGCGACAACGTGGGTGAGCGGGTGTGCCTCGCTTCGGACGCCACCATCAAGGCTGTCCGGGAGGAGCAGGGCGGCAAGGGCACCAAGCAGATCGCCGCCAGCATGCGCGAGGGCTCCCAGGTGCTCACCTTGGCTGGCGTGGATGTCTTCACCATGCCGCCCAAGGTCTTCGACGAGTTTCTCGCGTCGGACGCCACGCCCGCAGACCTCAATGCCTACAGCGTTGTCGATCTGGAGGTCCAGGCGGACATCGACCTGACTTCCCTGTGGGACGTGTCGGCGGAGTTCAAGACCTTCGCCGCCGACGCCGCGGCCCGGGCCGATGACATGAAGAGCGGCGACGACCTGCGCGCTCTCGCTTCGGGTGTGGACGAGGGCCGGTTCCTCTACGACTTCTCGCCCGACGAGGCCGAGGAGATCCGCGCCGATGGCAAGATCCCGGTCACGAAGAAGTGGCTGGGCAAGGTGCCGCTGGATGACCTGATGTCTCGAGCGGCCCTGGAGTCCTTCACCGTGGATCAGAAGGCTCTGGATGACCGGCTGCGGGGGATGCTATAGGGTCTGCCCCAGCGCATCCCGAGCGGGCGGGGTCAGCACGCTTGGATTCTCCTCGAAGAGCCGGATGAAGGCCGCGAACAGATCGGGCTCGACGTGATCTCGCATCTCCTGGAGCATCATACTGAGTCCCTCATACGTGCTGAGCATCTCCCGGTACGGCCGCTCCGTCGTGAGGGCGTCGAATACATCGACGATGGTACAGATGCGGGCCTCGTAGCTGATTTCGTCGCCCTTCAGGCCCTTTGGATACCCCGAGCCATCCATGCGCTCGTGGTGCTGGGTTACGACGTTGAGGACGATGGGGTCGGTGCGTCCCATGGAGCGCAGCACCTCCTCGCCGTACTGGGGATGCTTCCGCATGATGGCCCACTGCGCGTCGCTCAGCTTGCCCGGGCAGTTGATTACGTCCTGGGGCACCTTCGTCTTCCCGATGTCGTGGAGGAACAGGCCCTTGGAGACGCGCTTCATCCAGTCGGCATGCTCACCCACGGCCATGGCTAAGGCCATGCCGAACACGGCGACGTTCATGGAGTGACCCGCCGTGTAGGCGTCGTGGCGCGTCAGCCGCATCATGTGCACCGCCGAGCCTGGCTCCTCTATGGCGAACTCCACGTTCGCCATGGCTCCCCGCTCCACCCAGCCGACGGTCTCCAGCCGCGGGTCGCGGTAGACATTATCGAGCAGGAAGCGGGTGCCCTCGTAAGCCGCTGTGGCACGCTCTTCCATCTCGCGCGTCGACAGCTCGCCGGCACGCTCGAGCCGGCTCAGGATGTGCTCGGCATAGACGCTCAAATCCTCGGCCCGAAGGTACAAGCTATCGATCCGACGGCTGATGAGGTTCTGGCGGAACTCCGTGACGAAGGGCGTCTCGGAGGAGAGGAACAGTACATGCTTGCCCGGCTGCTGGCAGACGTACAGGTCACATGCCAGGCGGTCACCTTCGTATATCGACGCCGGGCTCACGGACACGTACCTGTGCTTGCGGTAAGCGGTCAACGTGAATCATCGGCTGCGGGTTCGTTTGGGCGCAAACGGTTGCGTGCGACCCATCATCCCTGACAACCACCCCTTCCGCCAACCTATATTCCACATTGTGGCGGCGTTCCCTGCCCGGTAGTGTCTGCTGGTCGACGTCCGATGTGGACCGCTTGCGCTGTCCTGTTGCCACGAATGGCCGTGACTTGCCGCGTGTCGCGAGGGTGGGCTATAGTACTAGCTAAGGTCGCCCACCGCCCACCGGCGATGCGCCATCCACTAGGGCCGGAGACGCCTCTTGACCATCCAACCTCCTCCAACGGAGCGAACGGCAGCCTCACCGGGCGACCGGCCCATGGCCGCACCCGCCGAGAACGTAGTCCTGCCCCGGCCCAAGACCGCCGCCGTCGGCCACTGCACCCGCCGGGTCCGCACACTGGATGCGAGCGATACCCTCGGGAAGGCGGCCAACGTCCTTCGCCTCACCGCCGTCCCGGTTGTGCCCGTGGTGCGGAACGGCGAGATCGTGGGCCTGATGAGTCAGTCGCGGCTCTCGCTGAGCAACGGGTCCACCGAGTCCACCAAGGTAGAGCAGGTCATGCTGCCTCCCCCCGCCCCTCTTTCGGCGTCCATGGACGCGGCGGACGGCCTGGCGATCATGGAGGCATCGGGCCTGGACGTGGCGCCCGTGGTGACCGGTCGCGGGCACCTGGCCGGCGTGGTCACCCGCTCCGATCTGGTCTCCCTAGCCTCGGGTGCCCTGCGGCCCAAGCGCTGCGGCGGCATGGCCACACCCCTGGGCGTGTACCTGACCACGGGAGCCGTTCGAGCGGGGGCAAGCGACTTCGGCTTGTTCTTGGCCGGTGTGGTGATGGCACTCTACGCCCTGCTCAGCTTGGGCGTGGTGTTCGCCGCCGTGTGGTTCGTCGATGAGCGCTGGGCCGTCGGCATCACCTCCGCCTTCGGAATGCTTCCCGCTTCGGGCTGGGCCTCGGCTTGGACTCTTGTCGTGCTCCTGGCATGGCTGGGACTGTACGCCCTGCTGTTCCGCGGCAGTATGCTGGCGGGCTACCATGCCGCCGAGCACATGACGGTCAATGCCATCGAGGCCGGCGATGATGTGGCCGAGGACCAGGTTGCCGAGCACTCCCGTGTCCACCCCCGCTGTGGGACGAACCTAGTGGTCGTGCTTCTGGTGTTCTCCGTGGTCGGGGAGCTGGGCGGACTGAGCGGCGTATGGCTGGGCATCCTCGCCCTGGTCGTGGTACTAGGGCGCTGCACCATCGGCGGACTGGCCCAGCGGTACATCACTACCCGGCCCCCTACACCTGACGAGCTTGCCAGCGGGGTCAAAGCTGGCCGCGACTTGATCGAGCGGCATCAGGGCGCCATCGGCCAGCCCACGCCCTTCCTGCGCCGGATCTGGTGCATGGGGATCCTCCAGGCCATGGCCGGACTGCTCTTCACCTACTGGCTAGTCTCGACGGTGGCGGGATGGCTAGGCGTCGGCGAGCTGCTAGCCCTCATCCCCTGAGCAGGTGGAAGGGTTCTGATCGAGTGGCCGCGCCATCGCTCCCGGAGTCGGAGGACCAGAGAGAAGCTCTCGAGCGGCCCTTCCGGAAGACCCTGGCCGATGTCTACGAGTTCCTCGCCCTCGGGGTGGGCACCAATATCGCCGCCCTCCTAATGCTGTTCCTGGCGGCGTCGGCGGGCTTCCCCTTCACTGCCGGACCGGACTGGGCACCCTTCGCCGCGAGCCTCGCGGCCCTGACGCTCCTGGCCCCGGCCGTCGCGTGGGGGCTGGGATCCCTCTCCTTGGCCATGGCGCGGCGGGATGAGCCCTCCTTCTGGATGCTGTTCCGCGGCTTCGGGCGAGCCTATCCCAGAGCCGTGGCGTACTTCGTGATCGGGCTGTCGGGGGCCGCCCTGGTCAGCTTCATGGTGTGGTTCTGGAGCCGGGCGCCCATCGCGGGCAGCTCGGTGGAGCTCGGCATCGCCGCCCTGTGGCTGGGCGCGGGGGTTCTGGGCGCCGCCGCCCATCTTCTGGGCTGGCCCGTGCTGGTGCTGAGCGAGGGCAAGCCCCTCTACACCCTCCGGCTGGTGCTCGCTCTTCTGGGGGTCTCGCCCCGGGTCTCGGCGGGCTTCCTGGCCCATCTGCTGCTGTTCGCGTCGATCATGCTGCTCCCCCTGGTCTCCCAGTGGCAGGGCCTGGCTGCGGGCTTCTGCGTCATGTTCACCGTCTTCGTGTCTCTGTTCTGGACGGGTCTCCTGACCGCCAACGTCGCCCTACGGCTGATCCAGCTCCTGGCGGAGCGGAAGGAGGCACTGGAGGCCGATGAGAACACCTGCCCCAGCGAGGAGGAGTGCGTAGATGGCTGACGTTGCGGCACTTGGCATCCTGGTGGCCGATGTTCTGGGCCGACCGGTGGACGGTTACCCCGAGCGGGGCAAGCTCATGACCGTCGATGAGATGACCCTCCACATTGGAGGGTGTGCGGCGAACACCGGCGTGGGGCTCGCCCGCCTCGGCGTGGATACCTCGGTGCTTGGCAAGGTGGGGCAGGACGGCTTCGGCGACTACGTTATCGGGGTCCTGGAGGACGAGGGCATCGGGACCCGGGGCATCGCCCGGGACGATGTGGAGAACACCTCGGGCACTATGGTCATGGTGGGCTCGGACAGCGAGCGGACCTTCATCCACTACATCGGCGCCAATGGCCGCATCACCCCGGACGACCTGGATGACGACGTCATCGGTGGATCTCGGTTCCTCCACATGGCCGGCACATTCCTGATGCCGGGGTTCGATGGCGAGCCCGCGGCGAAGGTACTCAGGGACGCCAAGGCGGCCGGGGTGACCACCTGCTGCGATACGGCTTGGGACGCCTCGGGCAAGTGGCTTGCCACCATCGAGCCCATGCTCGCCCATATCGACTACTTCCTGCCGAGTCTCGAGGAGGCCCGGGAGATCACCGGGCGTTCCGAGCCCGCGGAGGTGGCTAAAGACCTGCTGGACCGGGGCGTGGGATGCGTCGCTCTCAAGGCCGGCGCCGCCGGATGTCATGTGTGGTGTGAGGACGCCACGGCCCACGCGCCCATCCTCCCGGTGGACCCGATCGATGCCAACGGAGCGGGCGACGCCTTCTGCGCCGGGTTCATCTGCGGCCTGACCCGGGGCTGGGACATCGAGCGCTGCGCCCAGATGGGAACTGCCTGCGGAGCTCTATGCGTGACCGCTTTGGGAACGACCGCTGGCCTGACGAGCTTCGACGAGACCGTGGCCTTTGCCAAGTCCAAGGGCGTGGACCTGACCAGCTAGCGGTATACGGGCATGGGGAGGGCTGGACTTGGACGACCTGCCACTCATCGGACTCACTCTGGAGACCCCGTCAACGCCGCAGGACAGCGGCAGCGATGAGAATGGAGCCCTGTACGTGGAGGCCCTGTGCGGCGCCGGAGCCCGGGTCGCGCTTCTCGACCGGGTGCCGGCGGCCGATGCGCCGGATCAGCTCGATGGCCTGGACGGGCTGTGCCTCTCCGGTGGTGGCGACATGCACGGCGACTACTTCGGCGAAGAGACCTCGACCCGGGCCACGGAGCTGGATCGGGAGCGCGACGAGCAGGAGATGGCCCTCATCGCGGCGGCCCGCCAGCGCGGCCTGCCCATGCTCGGGGTCTGCCGGGGATGTCAGGTGCTCAATGTAGGCTATGGCGGAGGGCTACATCAGGACCTCGCCGAGGAAGCTCCCTTCACCACCCGGAAGCACAACTACAAGGCGAAGGATGAGGACCGGTTCCATCCCATCCGTCTGGCCCCGAACCACCCCTTGGCCGACGTGGTGGGCACCGCGGCAGTCACCGTGAACAGCCACCACCATCAGGCCGTAAGCCGGCTGGGCGATGGACTTCGCGCCGTGGCTTGGTCCGAGGATGGCGTGGTCGAGGCGGTGGCACACATCGAGGAGCCGACGCTGGGCGTGCAGTGGCATCCCGAGCGCATGGAGCCCGAGCACCACTGGTCGCTCCGGCTGTTCGTCGAGACGTGTCGAGCGAGGGGCGGGCCCTGATGTCCTGGAGCGTGCAGCAGGGAGAGCCCTCGCCCCTGGGAGCCGTCGTCCGGAAGGTCCGACGCCTGCTGGGCTGCGACGGCGCCGCCATTCTTCTGTCCGACGGCAGCTCCCCCAAGGTCTTCCCCTGTGCGGCCTCCGATGGCACCGTGGGGCCCTTCCAGGAGGGCCGGATCGTGCCCGCCTCCCTCACCCCCATCATCAGCGGCCGCGATGGCTGGACCATCCTCGATGATCACATGGGCCGGAACTGCCTGCTCGACCTCCAGTGGACTTCGCAGCTTCGATCCAGTCTCTGGCTGCCCATGTGCGACGAGCGCGGCGTGTTCATCGGCGCCCTGGCCGTCTTCGATACCCGGGTTCACCGGTTCTCCGGCGACGAAGCGCCCCTTCTGGAGGACGTGGCCGTGCATATCCAGGACATGGTCGCCCTCTATGCCCGGCTGGTGGATCCCTCGGCGGGCGAGGGCGGCGGACTGGGCGTGCATCCTGCGGGGTACGGACTCTGGCGCCTGGCCCAGGAGATCGAGCGGTCGGCCCGCTACGGCAACGTGATCTCCGTCGCCATCGTGCAGGTCCACGGGTTCGCCGAGGTGGGCGGCGGGGCGAGCGAGAACAGCTTGGCGATGCTGCGCACTCACCTGGGCGAGGCTCTCGCCCTCAGCGTGCGCGAGGTAGACACGGTAGCGGCCCTGGGGCCCGACCGTTTTCTGATCGTGGCGCCGGAGACCGACGCCGCGGGTGCGCTGGCTGTGGCCGCCAGGCTGTCGGGTCGCTTGACCGGCCTCGTGCGCGGCTGGGACCAGGCGGGGGTGGCAGCGGGGACGGCTACCTCGGCGGGCGGCCGCACGACGCCCGAGGCACTGGTCGAGTCGGCTCTGGCCTGCGTCTACCGGGCCCGCTGGCGCCGGGACTGAAGGCATACCTAGGAGGTCACCATGTCCACCAATCCGGGGCGAGGCTCGGGGGATAGCAGGAGCAACACCCCGCTAACCGATGTCGTCGACAGCCTAGCCCTCAGCTATAGCGCTGTGCTGCTGATCTTCCGCCTGCTCATTGGAATACTGCTGCTGCTCTGGATCCCCCTGGCGGAGTTCAGCGACAACCTGGCCGAGACGCTGCCCGTATGGCAATCCCAGGCCCTACTCGTCGTGGTGTACGCCCTGTACTGCACGCTACTGTTCGCCCTGGCCGCTTGCCACCGGGCCGCCCAGACGATCGGATCCTTCATCGACGTGGTCGTCGTGACCGTGCTCGTGTGGATGTCGGGCGGTGCCGCCTCGCCGTTCACGGGACTGTACCTAGCCCTGACGGCCATCACCGCATTCTACTTCGGGCTCGCCGTCGGACTGGGCCACGGCGCCGTCAGCGGGCTGCTCTGGGGCCTCTCCCATATCGGCTACCACGGCTGGGTGCCGTGGGTGCAGGTGGTCTTCGCCGTCATCTCCCCGCTCATCATCGCCTTCCTCTGCGGCGTCCTGCGAACCATGCGGGTGCCCGGCATCCTGGGGGCCGAGCGCACGGGCCTGGTGCCGGGGCGGCTGGACGAGTGGATCGCCGCCCAGATTCTCGAGGCCGCCGAGGAAGTCCCCCGGCCCGGCCGTACCGATGCCGACCGGTTCCTGGAGGAGCGGGGCGGAGAGGCGTGGCGAGAGGCGGGCGCCCGGGCCGTGGTGGTGTTCGCCGCGGCCGACCCAGGCGATGCCGAGCTGACCTTGGTCTGGGCCCATCGGACTCCTGATCTGGCCGACGAGGTCGGGCGGCTGACCATTCCGCGGGACTGCGCAGCCAGCCTATCGCCCGGCACCAACCTGGTAGCGCCGGGCTCGGAGGTGGGGCGAGCCACCACCGCCTTCTTCGCTGGATGGGCCAAAGGCCAGCTCGCCGTCATCGTCTCGGGCGACCCGGCGAAGCCCCGAGTGCTCGCCATCGCCGCGAGCAACCGCCCGAGGTTCTCGCCCGCCGAGGCGAACATCTTGACCCAGGCCGGCGAAAGCGTGGCCGAAGGTACCACCCCCACCAACCGAAGGAGCCATCGATGACCTACAAGCTAGCCACGATCCCGGGCGATGGGATCGGGCCCGAAGTCACGCGCGAGGCCATGAAGTGTCTGGACGCGGCCCTCGCACGGGTCGACCTGTCCGTCGACCGCCATGAGTACGGCTTGGGCAAGGACCACTACCTACGCACCGGGGAGGCCATCTCCGAGAGCATCTTGGATGAGCTAAGGGGATTCGACTCCATCTTCCTCGGCGCCGTGGGCCACCCCGACGTCAAACCGGGCATCCTGGAGAAGGGCCTCCTGCTGCGGCTTAGGTTCGAGTTCGACCAGTACATCAACCTGCGCCCGGTGAAGCTCTACCCCGGAGTGGCCACGCCCCTGGCGCGTAAAGGTCCCGAGGACATCGACTTCGTCGTCGTCCGCGAGAACACCGAGTGTCTCTACACCGGCGTGGGCGGAATCTTGAAGCAGGGCACGGCCGACGAGGTCGCTCAGCAGACGGCCGTCTACACCCGCAAGGGCACCGAGCGGTGCGTTCGGTGGGCCTTCGATCTAGCCCAGTCGCGGCAAGGCAAGCGGCTCGCCCTGGTGGACAAGGCCAACGTGCTGACCTACGGTCACGATCTGTGGCGACGGGTGTTCGAGGAGGTAGGCTCCGAGTACCCCGATGTGCAGCGTGACGCCTACTACGTCGACGCCTGCTGCATGGTCATGGTCGAGGCCCCCGAGAAGCTCGACACGGTAGTCACCTGCAACATGTTCGGCGACATCATCACCGACCTGGGAGCCAGTGTACAGGGCGGTATCGGCATCGCCGCATCGGGAAACATCAACCCCGAGGGCGTCTCCATGTTCGAGCCCGTCCACGGCTCGGCCCCACCCTTCGCTGGCAAGAACGTGGTCAACCCCCTCGCCGCGATCCTGGCCGCGGCCATGATGGTGCGGTACATGACTTCGAGCGACGAGTCATCCGCCGACGCCCAGGGCCGGTCGCGAGCCGCGGATCTCATCGAGGAGTCGGTCGAGACGGTTCTGGGCCAGGGCAGGATCCCGGACCTCTCGGTTAACTCCGGCCTGGGCACCGACGAGATCGGCGATATGATCGCCGAGGAGATCGCCGGGCGGTAGCCTAGCCCCACCTGGTCCAACCAACACCCTGGAGTTCCCTCCGCTGCGGGGAGGAGAAACCCCTTGCGCCATATAATATGCCTGCCATATAATTCGCGACCAGATGATTAGGTTGCTGACCATAAGCTGCCTAACGGGACCGGAGGACGCCATGCTACTGCCCCGACGTATCGCCGCCACCCCCGAGGAGGTCGAGGAGTTCATGAAGGACGTCCCGGGCGCCGACTGGCGGCGGGTGGCGGGCTTCCTGGGGATCCTGGACTTCGCTGCTGCATGGATCGGGATCACCGGCGACTGGCTGGAGGAGCACGACCTCAGCATCGGGCGCTTCATGGTCCTGATGACGCTCACGGTGCTAGGCCGGGATGGCCTGGCCCCCTCGGAGATCGCCGAGAGAGCCCAGGTCACCCGGGCCACCGTCACGGGTCTCATCGATGGCTTGGAGGCCGATGGCCTGGTCGAGCGGCGTCCCTCGATCGACGACCGGCGCCGGATCCTCGTCCAGCTCACGCCCGCAGGGCGACGGCTTATGGGAAGGCTGCTGCCCAAACACATGGAGCGGATGACCCGAGTCATGCAGGCCCTGACCCTGGAGGAGGCCCGAGAGCTTCGGGACTTCGCCACACGCATGAAGGCGCGAACGGAGGAGTTGGCCGATGCCTAGAGCCCTTTGCTTCTGCCTCGCTATCGGCGTACAGCTCGCACCCGCCCTGGCCCGGGAGCCAGCCGGGGCCGACCAGCCACTGCCCCCGGAGCCCTGGGGACTGACCG
>WJIW01000431.1 GCA_014730065.1 Armatimonadia bacterium
CCGTGGTGCGAAGTGCCGAGGCCGTTGGGGTGGCCAAGGTCCATATCATAAAGTCCGACGGACTTGGCCAGTCCTTCTCCCCTAAGGTGACCCGAGGCGCCGAGAGATGGCTGGAGGTCGAGATCCACTCCGAGCCCGGAACATGTCTCGCGCGCCTCGCGGAGGCGGGGATGGCCGTCTACTGCTCCGCCTTGGCCGAAGGGGCGGTGAACTTCCGAGCCGCCGACTACACCCGGCCCTGCGCCATCGCCGTGGGGAGCGAAGGCGAGGGCGCGTCCGCCTCCCTCGCCGCCCTCTCGGACCGGGTTGTCATGATCCCCATGATGGGCCTCACGGAGAGCCTGAGCATGGGCGCGGCGGCCGCCGTGCTCCTCTATGAAGCTCAGCGCCAGAGACAGCTCGCGGGCATGTACGCCACGCCGGGCCTCGATGCCGACGCGCCCGCCTACCTCGAAGGAGTATGATCATGCGCACCCTCACCTGGATCGGCCTTCCCGTTTTGCTGACCTCCGCCGCCGGGGCCCAGGAGCCCCTGCACATCCCATGCGACTCCCTGGACGATGTGACCCTTGCCACCGGATCGGCTCGCCTGGAAGTGCGAGAGGACGATGGCCGGGCCGCCATCGCCATGATCGATCAGAGTCTCGGCAGCGCGACCCTGGCCTTCGACCCCGCGGTGCCGGTCGAGCCCGGCCGCGCCTATGTCATGGCCATCGACATGCGCGCCGCGGGCCTGCGGTCTTGCCAGGTACAGCCCACGGTCACTTTCATCGATGCCGACGGCGAGGGCCTGGACTACATGACCGGGGACTGGGTTGTGGGTATGGCTCCTTGGCGCCGCGTCCGGGTGGTCGCCGTCGCTCCCGAGGACGCCACCCATGCCATCCTCGGCGTCCACGGCATGACCGCCAGCATGACGCCGCTGCCCGAGGACCACCGCACGGGGACCGCGCTGGTCGACGACATCCAATGGACGGCCGCGCCCCGGATCGAGGTGACCTCATCGGCGCCGGGCAATGTGGTGGAGGAGGGCCAGCCGATCGAGCTCGCCTTCTCCGCAACCCACGTGCCCGAGGGAGCCGATTGGTCCTGGCGCGCCGAGACCGTCGATTGGCGGGGCGACGCGACCTTCCAGGCGGACACTCCGGGGCTGCGCGACGGACTGACCTGGCAGTCGGAGTACGACGGCTTGGGACGCGGCTACTACGAGCTTCGGTGGAGTGTGGACCGAGACGGCGAGATGGTGTACCAGGGCCGGGAGGCCTTCGCTGTGGTTCCGCCTCTCGCGGAGCAGCCGTACGATCCCGGGTCCCAGATCGCTCTCGATGCCGGGTTCTCGTGGTTCGTGGCCGAGGATCCGGAGCGGCTCGCCCTCGCCGCCCACCTGGCCCGGATGGCGGGGCTAACGTGCCTCCGGGACCGGCTATCGTGGGCCCGGACCAATCCCGCCGAAGGTACGCTGGAGTGGGATCCGTACGACGACGCGGCGGCGGCTCAGAATGCCGAGGGCCTCACCGTGTACCAGGTGTTCCACGACTGTCCGAGCTGGGCCGCCGAGACGGGCGATGACCCAGTCACCCCTCACACCGCCCCCCCGAGGGACCTGCGCGATGTGTACGGCTACTTCCATCGAGCCGCGGCCGAGTTCGATGATGAGATCCCCTTCTGGGAGATCTGGAACGAGCCGGACATCTTCTTCTTCGGTGGTCGGCCGGAGGAGTACGCGGGCATCCTGAAGGCCGCCTACCTCGGCTGCCACCACGGCAACCCCGAGGCTCGGGTGCTCCTGGGCTCGCTCGCCCATCCGCCCGAGGAGTGGTACCGTCGGGCCTTCGAGTGCGGGCTGACCGACTACTTCGACACCTGGAACATGCACTATTACGGCGCTCCCGAAGGCGTCATCGAGCGCATCGAGGGCAATCGGAAGTTGATGCTGAGCCATGGGCACGAGAAGCCCATCTGGATCACCGAGATGGGCGTCCCCGCCCATCGCGCCGACGATGGCACCTTCACCGCCTCCGAGCGCGACCAAGCGGCCTACCTGGTCAAGGCCTATGGCCACTCCCTCGGCCATGGAGTGGACCGCTTCTTCTACTTCTTCATGCACGAGTTCCTGGAGGCCGCCGCCAACCTCTGGGGCATCACCCGCGCCGACCTCACGCCCAAGCCCGCCTACATGGCCCTGGCGCAGCTCGCCCACCTGGCCGGTGATCGGCACTGTGTGGGCCGTTTGGACGTGGGTGACGAGGGGCTGTACGCCTACGCCTGGGGCCCCGAGGACGACGCCATCGTCGCCGTGTGGACATCGGGAGGCGAAGCCTCGCTGCCCGGCATCGAGCACGACGCCGCGCTGGACATTATGGGCCGGCCCGTGCCACATGGCGCGGTCACGCCCACTCCCGTCTATCTGGTCGGGGCATCCATCGCCGACATCCCCCTCAGGTTCGACGCGGGGCCGGTGCTCGGGGCTGAGGATCCCGCCGATCTGGGCGCCCTTGGTATCGTACTCGACCTTCGGCTGCTCCCCGAGGATGATGCGCCCATCGGTGACAGCGCCCGAAAGCAGGCGCCGGAGATAGGCCCCGATGGGGCCTTGCC
>WJIW01000432.1 GCA_014730065.1 Armatimonadia bacterium
CCTCACCACCAGTATCGCGGCGCTCGAGGCCCTCAAGGCCAATGGCCTCCCCGGTCCCGCCGCGTGCCTGGGCCACTCGCTGGGCGAGTACACCGCCCTCGTGGCCGCCGAGGCCATGTCCTTCGACACGGCGCTGAAGCTGGTCCGCAAGCGGGGCCTGTTCATGCGCGAGGCGGGGGCCTCGGTGGGCGGTGCCATGGCCGCGGTCATCGGCGCCGACGACGATGCCCTCAAGGCTCTTATCGACGAGGTGCGGGGTGACCGGGTTCTCGTCGCCGCGAACTACAACGCGCCCGACCAGACGGTCATCTCGGGCGAGCAGTCGGCGGTCTCCGATGCCGGCGCTGCCATCAACGACCGCGGGCTGGGCCGCTACATGCCGCTCCGGGTTAGCGGGGCTTTCCACTCCTCGCTCATGGCCCCCGCGGCGGACAAGATGGCGGCTGAGCTGGATGCGGCGGACATCTCCGATGCCGCGGTGCCCGTCGTGCCCAACGCCACCGCCGAGCCCACCACCAATGCGGGCGTCATCCGCAAGGCGCTGAAGGACCAGATCACCGCCAGCGTGCTCTGGACCGACTCGGTCCGCAAGCTGCGCCCTCTGAGCTGCGAGGCGGCGGTCGAGATCGGGGCCCGGAACGTCCTCGGCGGGATGGTCAACAAGATCGACCCCAACCTGCCCACCCATACCATCCATGACGCCGACTCGCTCAAAGGCTGTCTCGACGACTTGGGGGTGGCGCCGTGAGCGAGGGACCTGATCGCGTCTTCGTCGTTGGATCGGGAGCCCACGCGGGGGCGTGTGCCGGCCAGCTCGCCGCCGACGGGTTCGACGTGAAGACCTTCGCCCCCGATACGCCCGCCGAAGGGCTGGCCACCGAGGCCGAGGCGGGCGTTCCCTACGGACTGGTCATAGCGCTGGACGAGGAGTTCTCGGCACTCGAGGACTTCGGCTCCGGGTGGCGTGGGGCCGTCTCCAAAGTGCTCCACGATGCCTACGCCCAGACCCGAGCCCTGGCCCGCCTGATCATGCGCGCCCGGCGGGGCCGGATCGTGTTCGTCGTCTCGGCCACGGGGCTCTCGGGAGAGGGCGACAACTCGGCCCTCGCCGTCGCCTCGGGCGCCATGGCAGGCATGGCCCGCTCGGTGGCCAGGGAGCTTGCGCCCAGGACCGTCACCGTCAACACCGTGGCCTACGGGTCATCGGACGCCGCGCCACTGGGGCGACGCCCGTCGCCCGAGGAGGCGGCCTCGATGGTGGGCTACCTGTTGTCCGATGCGGGAGCGCCGATCTGCGGCCAGGTGCTATCGGTGGATTCGGGGTTGGTGATGCGGTAATGGGCATTCTGGACGGCAGGAAAGCACTCATCACCGGAGCAAGCGGCGGCATCGGGAGAGCCATCGCGGCCAGGCTGGCCGCCGATGGCGCCGCCGTGGCGTGCCACGGGGTCCCCTGGGAGCCAGCCGACGAGATCGTCGAGGAGCTGACGGGCCAGGGCCATCGGGCCGTTGCCGTGTGCGGCAATCTGATGGAGGACGACGCCACTACCGCCGCCGTCAACGAGGCCGCGAGCAAGCTCGGGGGCCTGGACATCGTGGTCAACAACGCCGGGGTCACCAAGGACACCCTCATCGTCAAGATGGATGAGGAGGCCTGGGATCTGGTTCTGGGCGTGAACCTCATGGGCGCCGTCACGGTGACCGAGGCGGCGCTTCCGGCCCTGAAAGCCTCCGGAGACGGACGTATCATCAACATGGCATCGGTCGTTGGGCTCATGGGCAACGCGGGCCAGGCGAACTACGGGGCCTCCAAAGCGGGCCTGATAAGCCTCACGAAGGTATGGGCCCGGCGGCTCGCGCCCGACGGGATCAAAGCCAATGCCATCGCGCCGGGCTTCATCCAGACCCGGATGACGGCCGATCTACCCGAGAAGGCCCGGGCCGTTTTGTCGGATCAGATCCCTCTAACGCGCCTCGGAGAGCCGGAGGATGTGGCGGGCGTATGTGCCTTCCTATCGGGGCCCGACTCCACTTACCTGACGGGTCAGGTGCTGGGCGTTGACGGGGGAATGGTAATGACTTAGACTTTGCGCCGACCCGTTGCGGCTGCGGCCGCGCCGGCGAGCGAGTCTTAACGCGATCGAGGACGTATCGCGCTATTCGGAGCGAGACGAGGGAGGTACGGGCGCGTTGGCGACATTCGAGAAGGTAAAGGGCGTAGTCGTCGCCCAGCTACAGGTCGGTGAGGACGAGATCACCCCGGACGCCAAGTTTGTGGAGGATCTGGGCGCCGATTCGCTGGACGTCGTAGAATTGGTCATGCGACTCGAGGACGAGTTCGACATCGAGATCCCCGAGGACGATACCGAGAAGATCCAGACCGTGCGGCAGGCTGTGGAGTACATAGAGTCCAAGGCGAACTAGCCTGCCCCCGGGGCGAGAGCGTCGCCCCCAGCCGAGCGCTATACTGAGATTGGACCAGGCCGGGTCCAGGTGACCCGGCCTGAGTTGCAGATGAGGCGAATACGCCGTTCACGTCGCGGAATTCGTCTTTGCAGACCATACTCGCAGATCAGAAGGAGACGTCGTGGACCGCCGGGTAGTCGTCACTGGAATAGGCGCGGTCAGTCCCCTCGGGGCGACCGCTGAGGACACTTGGAAGGGCATGTGCGAAGGCGTATCGGGGGTCGGACTCATCCAGCGGTTCGACACCGAGGGATACGACGTGCGCATCGGAGCCGAGGCTCTGTCCTTCGACCCCACCGTGGCCCTGGACGCCAAGTCGGCCCGCCGAATGGACCGCTTCTGCCAGTTCGCCATCGCTGCCGGCAAGGAGGCTGTCCAGGCTTCGGGCCTGGACGTGGCCGCCAATGCCGACCGCATCGGCACCTGTGTGGCCTCGGGCATCGGGGGTATGGAGACCTGGGAGAAGCAGTACGAGATACTCCTGACCAAGGGGCCGTCCCGGGTCAGCCCCTTCATGATCCCCATGATGATCGTGAACATGGCCTCGGGGAATCTGGCGACCGAGGTCGGCGCCAAGGGCCCCAGCATGACGGTCATCTCTGCATGCGCCTCCTCGGTGCACGCCGTGGGCGAGTCGGCGCACATCATCGCCCGTGGCGATGCCGACGCCATGCTGGCGGGCGGCGCCGAAGCGGCCATCACCCCGTGCGCCGTGGCGGGCTTCGGCAACATGAAGGCAATCTCGGCGCGCAACGATGACCCCCAGGGCGCATCCCGTCCCTTCGACAAGGACCGAGACGGCTTCGTCATCGGTGAGGGCGGCGCGGTCCTAGTCCTCGAGGCCCACGAGCTGGCCGAGGCGCGCGGCGCGGACATTCTGGCGGAAGTGATCGGTTACGGCGCGTCGGCCGACGCCTTCCACATGACCCTGCCCGCCCCCGAGCACGAGGGCGCACAGCGGGCCATGAAGGCCGCCCTGGATTCGGCGGGCATGACGCCGGAGGAGGTGGGCTACCTCAACGCCCACGGCACCTCCACTCCCATGAACGACGCCCGGGAGACGGCGGCCATCCGCAAGGTCTTCGGTAGCCACGCCGATGACCTGCCCGTGAGCTCAACCAAGTCGATGACCGGCCATCTGCTGGGCGCCGCCGGTGCCGTGGAGCTGCTTGCATGCATCTTCGGAATGCGTGATGGCGTGGTCCCGCCCCCCATCAACTACGAGACCCCCGACCCCGAATGCGACCTGGATTACGTGCCGAACGAGGCGAGGGAAGTGTCCTTCGACGCGGCCATGTGCAATAGCTTCGGGTTCGGCGGGCAGAACGGCGTAGTCATCGTACGCAAGGCGTGAGAGGGCGTCGAGTTGCGGCCCGCCGCAGCCCGCGGGTGAAGCTTCATGAACGACTTCCAGGAGCGCATCGGGTACCGGTTCCGCGATGGGAGCTTGTTGCGGCGCGCCCGGATCCACAGCAGCTATGCCAGCGATGAGGGCCTGAGCCCCACCGAATCCAACCAGCGCCTGGAGTTCCTGGGCGACGCGGTCATCGATCTGGTGGTCTCCCGGGTCCTCTACGACGCCCACCCCGACTGGCCCGAGGGTCGGCTGACCCAGGCGCGAGCCAGCTTCGTCTCCACCCAGGCCCTGGCCGAAGCCGCCGCAGCCCTCGATCTGGGCGCGGTGCTCCTGATGGCCCGCGGAGAGGAGCTGACCGGCGGCCGGCAGCGCCGCTCGTGCCTCGCCGACGCCATGGAAGCCCTGGTGGGGGCGATATACCTGGACGGCGGGTTGGAGCCAGCCGAGGCCTTTGTGCGTGCACACTTGCTCGGCGGGCGGGAGAGATCGGAGCACATCGCCGCGACCGACCCCAAGACGGCCCTCCAGGAGCAGGCCCAGGCCGCCGGGGGGCCTACCCCGAGGTACGAGCTTCTCGAGAGCTACGGACCCTCCCATGACCCCACCTTCGTCGTCGCCGTGCGACTGGGAAGCAGGGTACTGGCCGCGGGAGAGGGAACAAGTAAGAAGGCCGCGGAGCGAGCGGCGGCGGCCGCGGCATTGAGCAGGGCTGGCCAAAGCCTGCCGGCCGGGACAGAGGGGGCGGCGGAATAGCACCGTTGTTGGGCGGAGGTCCGCGAATGCCCGCGCGAGCAAAGCACATAGGGATACGGACCATCGCTCTGGCCCTTCGGGTCATCCCGTGGCTGCTCGCCACACAGCATGCGGCCCTGGCTCAGGGACGGCCCAGCAAGCAGTCCTTCCTGCGTACCGTCTCCGAGGGCTTCGCCCAGGGCCCTCCTCCCCAGGCGCAGCTCATCACCACGCTGACACTCGTGGGCGCTCTCTTGCTCATCATCGCAACTTACTACCTGCATCGCAGGATGCAGGAGGCCCAGCTCAGCGAGAGCCGCAGCACCATCGAGTCTGCGCTGAGTCAGATCCAGGGGCATACCACGGCACCGCGAGCACTCAGCCCCGGCGACCTGGTGGAGATCGAATACATCGGCGAGAAGTCCCGCAGAGTCTACGCTAGCCGAGTGCAGGACGTCTCGGACGACACGGTCCTGCTGGCGGCCCCCCGGCAAGAGGGAGCACTGATCCCCCTTCGCTCCGGCGACCCCGTGGGAGTCATCGTGAAGGGTAAGCCGCACTCCTACCGGTTCCAGACCGAGGTCCTCGACCGCAGGATGAAGCCCCTGCCGGGCCTCTTGGTACGGCGGGTCAACCGGGCCACCCGCTACCAGCGCCGGTCCTTCTACAGGGTGCCAGTCGAGATCGAGTGTGAGTACGAGGTCTTCCAGGGCGGGGTCCCGCCGGCGAGCCTCAGCCGCAAGGGCACGATCACGAACCTGAGCGGATCGGGCTGCCGGGTACAAACTTCGCGACCCGTGGGCCGGGCACGTTACTTCGTCATCGAGTTCGCCCTCCCCGGCGAGCGACAGCGGATGCGGGTGACGGCGGAGATCGTTAAGCGAAACACCGACCGGCCGGCGGCGGGGCAGGATGGCAGCATCGCCTGCAACTTCATCGAGATCAAGCACACCGACCGGGAGCGCCTGGTCAAGTATGTCATGTCGGCCGATCGCAAGCGTATTCGGCGCATGAAGGGCCGGCAGGACGAGCCCCCACGCCGCCACCCGAGCGGCACCCAGGTAGTCACCCCCCGGCCGCCTCGCCGCGGAGGATGAGGATCGGCGCACCCCGCGTCGAAGGGTCGGGCATGCAGCCCATCGCCCTGCACACATGCTGCGGTCCCTGTGCGGCGTCGGTCGTGCCCCAGCTCCGGCAGTCGGGCATGGAGCCCGTCGCCCACTACTCCAACCCCAATATCCACCCCGCCATGGAGTGGCTGCGGCGCTTGGAAGCGCTCGAGTCCTACGCCGCCAGCTCCGACATCGCCCTGGCCGTTGAACCGGAGTACGGACTGTCCCGTTTTCTGGATGTAACGCGCGGCCTGAGCGGCAGGGACCGATGTGAAAGGTGCTTCCTGCTGCGGCTGACATCGACGGCGAAGTGGGCCGCCGAGGGCGGTATGCGCCACCTCACCACCACACTGCTCACCAGTCCGTACCAGGACCGCGAGCTGATCGTGGCGGTGGGCGAGCGAGTGGCCGGGCGGCATGGGCTCGCCTTTGTGCCCGCCGACTTCCGCGAGGGGTTCAGGGCGGGCCAGGACGCGGCTCGGGAGCTGGGACTCTACCGGCAGCCGTACTGTGGCTGCGTGTTCTCCGAGGCGGAGCGGTACCAGAAGAAGTTAGCGCGCGAGTACGCGAAGCGATCGGAGTCCCCTCCCCCTTGAGGCGACCCGGTCGCATGGGAGGGACCGCACGGTGGCAATGGACATGGGCGACAACTTCCTCAACCCCCCGGACCAAGGCGGGCCGGTGAACGGCACCGAGCCCGAGGAGAAGCCGGACGCCGATCAGGATCGGGAGCCCGAGGAGTCGGGCGAGCCCGAGAAGGCGCCACGTCTCCCCCAGGCCGCCGACGGCACCCGGCGCTCAACCAAGCGCGTCTCCTATGCTCAGCTCGCCCGGGAGCAGAAGATACGCCGAGCCGCATCCAGGGCCTCGGCCCAGCGGGACCAGCACCGGCTCCCCCTCGACCTTCCCCCCCGCAAGAAGCGGTCCAAGGCCACCGAGGAGACCCGGGAGGAGCTGCTGGATCGGCTCCTGGATCCCGAGCTGACCCTGGCCGAGACGGCCAAGCTGCTGGAAGTGTGCCCCGCCACGGTGCGCCGGTACGCCGACAAGGGCGTGCTACCCCATCACAGAACCCCGGGCAACCAGCGACGCTTCAAGCTGCGCGATGTGCTGGACTATCTGGAGCGCCAGGACCGATCAGTTCAGGAAGACGTCGGCGATGAATAGGTCGGAGTGAATGGACAGATCGATGTCCAAGGGCGTAGACAGGGGCTTGCGCCGCTCGTCCTCCAGAATCCGCACCGTGGGCCGCACCGTGTTCATCCGCCGGCTCCCCAGCACGATCCCCGCACGTCCGTCCCGCAGCCTGATCCACACGCCCGAGGGGTAGATCTCCACCCGACGCGTCAGGGCCACGGTGAAGTCCGAGTCGAACTTGCTCATCCCCTGAGTTAGCAGGTAGGAGATGGCCTCGTCGGTCATCATCGCCGGACGGTGGTACCGGTCGGAGATCATGGCGGTGAACACGTCGGCCACCGAGGCGATCCGAACCAGGTCCGGAATGTCCTCCCCCTCGAGCCCCCGGGGATAGCCGGAGCCGTCCATGCGCTCGTGGTGGGACAGGGCGATGCTCCGACCCAGGGGCATGGCCGAGAGCATCTCCCGGAGCAGCTCGAAACCCGCTCGAGTGTGCTGCTGGAACTCCTCGCGCTCCAGTTCGGTGAGCTTCCCCGGAACCTCGATGGTCGCCTGGTATTGGGCGCTGCCGATGTCGTGGAGTAGCATCCCCATGGCCAGGCTGAGCATGGCGCCGGCATCCATGTTCACCTCGGCGGCGACCAGGAGCGCATGGAGAGTCGAGAAGACGCTATGTGCTACCAGATGGTCCGACAAAGGGTAGATGGGCACTATGCCCTGGACCGCGCCCTCCGATGCCCGCACCTCCTGGATCATGGAGGTGCACACCGATCGCAGGCTCTGGTTCGAGCCTACGCCCGCGAAGGCATCGGCCACCGTGCCCATGGCCTCGTCGCGGGTGCTTTCGGTCAGCACACTCACGATCTCGATGTCGTCGGTGAGGGGATCTCGGGTGTAGACCCGGGAGATGCCGCGAACGCGCAGTGAGTTGATCAGGTCTCGGTCCACGGTCTGGCCGGCTTCGGCCAGGTACTCGCCTTCGGCGGTGGGTATGGAGGCTGCGATCTGGACCCCTGGCCGCAGTCTATCCACCTGGGTCAGTCGCACGGGTCGCTTACCTCCATCACGGCGCTGGATACTCGCCCCGGTCAGAAAGATAGCAGAGGGGGCCTGGCCTTGCAACAGCGTCGACGCAACGGCGTGGCGCGATCCCGCCTCTCCTTGCCAATCCCACCGGCTGCTGCCAGAATGGCCCTCGGTGCCTCGAACCATCAATGCGCGTAGGGAGCATGAGCCGATGACCGAGAATGGCACACCCATCGACAAGGACAAGGGGACCTGGGTGACCTGGAGACCCGAGATCAAGGTACTGGACTGCACCGTCCGCGACGGCGGACTCGTCAACGACCACGCCTTCGACGACGCCCTGGTGCGCGCCGTCTACGACACCTGCGCCGCCGCGGGCATCGACTACATGGAGCTAGGCTACAAGGGCTCGGAGCGGATCTTCGCCCGCGACGAGTTCGGCCCGTGGAAGTTCTGCCGCGAGGAGGACATGCGCAGGGCGGTGGGCGACAGCCCCGCCGACGTGAAGCTCAGCGTCATGGCCGACGCCGAGCGGACGGACTACAAGACCGACATCCTGCCCTTCGATGATAGCGTGCTGGACCTGATCCGGGTGGCCTGCTATATCCACCAGATCCCCCTCGCCCTGGACATGGTCAAGGACGCCCACGATAAGGGCTACGAGGTATGCCTGAACCTGATGGCCGTGTCCACCGTCCACGAGAACGATCTGGACGACGCCCTGGCCGTCATCGCCCAGTCCGAGGCCGAGACCATCTACCTGGTGGACAGCTACGGCGCCTTCTACTCCGAGGAGATCCACGCTCTCTGCGCCAAGTACCTGGACGCGTGCCGGAGCACGGGCAAGCAGCTCGGCTTCCATGGCCACAATAACCAGCAGCTCGGCTACGCCAACACCATCGAGGCCATCGTGGCCGGCGCCAACCGGCTGGACGCCACCATCGGAGGCTTGGGCCGGGGCGCTGGGAACTGCCCCATCGAGCTGCTCCTGGCTTTCCTGAAGAACCCTCGGTACCGCCTCCGGCCGGTGCTCCAGTGCCTGCGGGACCACATTCTGCCACTCAGGAAAACCATGAGCTGGGGCTACGACCTGGCGTACATGATCACCGGCCAGCTCAACCAGCACCCTCGGTCGGCGATCCAGTACTATGATGATGGTGACGGGGACATCGTTGAGTTCTACGATGAGATGATCGAGGCGTGAGGGGGTGGCGGTACTAGAGCCTCAGCACTACGCGGGCGAAGAGCGATACGGCACGCCACGTGAACTACACTCAAGCGTGTATACGCGGAAGGGGGAGCGGCCTGTGCTGCATCCGAGTGCGATGACCGATCACGAGAAGCGGGACTGCATAGGCGAGATGGTCTCGCGGCTGGTGCGAGCCTTTGATCCTGTCAGCGTGATCCTGTTCGGCTCGCATGCTCGCGGCGTAGCGGGCCCTGACAGTGACGTGGATCTCCTCGTGGTCGTGGATCACGTGAGAGACCGTCGCGAACTCACCGTGGACATGCGCCACGAGCTTGCTGATCTTCCGTTGCCCAAGGACATAGTGGTGGCGACTTCTGCCGAACTGTCACTCTCGCAGGACACCGTTGACTCCAGCGTCGTCGCCGCGGCCGTCCGTGAGGGGAAGGTGCTGTACTCCCGTGGAAGGTGAGGCAGCCACCGAGGGGTGGCTCCACTATGCCCGTGAGGACCTGACCACCGCCCGTCGACTCCTGGAGTGGGAGGACGCGCCACCACGCCATACGTGCTTCCTGTGTCAACAGGCAGCGGAGAATGCCATTGAGCACCTGCTCATCCATCAGGGCACTCGACCGCCAAGGACACACGACCTCGATGCCTTGGCTAGACTCGTCACGGGCGACGCAGGACCTTTACTGCGGACGAATGCGCTGTCTCTACTAACTCAGTGGGCGGTCGAGTCGAGATATCCGAGCCTGCTTCCCGAACCCGACCGATCCGATGCATGCCAGGCTGAGGCCGAGGCCAGCCGAGTTCTTGAGGTCGTGGAGAATGCTGTCATGGGATGATGGCGCACCGTCCGCCAGGCTTCCGGGCAGCGTCTCATCGGGGCCACGGGCGAGTCTCGCCAATGCCTACACGCCCATGCTCCTCGGCTCCCATACCAACGCCAGCAGCTCGCCTGTAGCTGATTCGACCACGCCGTAGCAGGCGACGGCCGCGGGCTCATTCCCCGCGGCTGGCGGCGGGTCCCGCGGGACGGCCCATACGGCGATCGTCCGGCCACTAAGTCGCTGCGCGGTCTCCCAACGGTACCGGCCCTCCGGCAAGTCCCGGTGCTCGGCCATGGCCGCCCGGACCTTCGTGAGGGCGTCCTCCGTGCTCGTCGTGGACGCAGCGGCATCGGCGGCGGCGAGGGTCTGGCGCTCCCAGCCCACCACTCGAGCCTTGTTGCGGTCGACTAGGTAGACCCGGGCGCTGGGGTCGGTCTCGGCGTCGGCAACGACGAGCCACCGATCGGGCGTGGGAGGGCTGCCCATGGCCGTGCGAACGGGCCCCCCGGCGAAGTCGGAAGCCACGTCCAGCGTCTCCTCGAGGCTCAGGAGCGGCTGAGGCCTGGGCCCGATCTCGTCCATCTCCTCGTCGCCGAAGTGCCACGTCGCTGCCTCCGTCGCCGCGCCGGGCCCGCCCAGAAGCTGTCTCCCGCCCCCAGGAATGGTCATGCGCACCTCCGCCGACTCGTCATCCACGGAGTGGGTGTTCAGGCCGCCCCCGGCGGTCAGCACCTGAACCTGCCAGGTCAGTCCGCCAGGGCTCTGCCAGAGCGTCGGCCCGGTGTCGAGGACGAACGCACCCTCACCCTCCCGGGCCAGAGCGATGGCTCCGGCCTGCTCGGGCGTGAGGCTCACCGGCAACGGATCGGTGGTTGGCGGCACGTACTGTTGGTACGAGGCCACCTCACCTGTCGCGTGGCGGATGGACGCTCGGCACCGCGGCGATAGCCCATGCCGGGGAGGATCGCCCAGGCGTGGGCCGTGGCCGGCTACCGCCAGCTCGGGAAGACCGCCGAACTGACCGGAACACGCCTCCCAGGTCAGGTCGTCGGCCGCCTCGGGCAGTTGACGCCGCGCCTCCTTCGAGGCCAGCTCCGCCCCCTCCGCTACGGTGAGGGGGACGGGAGTTCGGGGGGCTTCTGGCTCCCCCGGTGGGAGGAGTTCGTTCTGATCGCTAAGCCCGTACCAATGCGCCTGGCCCATTCGACCCGTCACAGGGGTGCACGCTCCGTCGGCACCCACCACGTACCAGCCGGTGCAGTACGGGTGGTCGGCACCGGCTTCGGAGTACTCCATCGGCGGACGCGGCATCGGTCCGGGGTGGGAGTGGATGTCGGTGACCTCTCCAGTCCGGGCATCGATGCTTGCGGCGCCGTGAAGCTCCGTGGTCTCGAACACCACACGCCAGTGAAGCTGGTCCACGATCCGCCACAAGCAGCTCTGACCGCCATGCGGATCAACCAGCACCGCGACGTCCTCACCCCCGAGTCGCTCACGTAGAGCGTCGAGGGCCGCAGCAAAGTCGACAGCGGGTTCCTCCTCGGGCCGGGGCCAGCGATAGTACATCTGGGTGTAGCTCTGGACCGCGCGGGCGTCGGCGATGACGACCAGGCGGCACTCGATCGTCGGCATCACCGGTGGCAGTGCCTCGTGTGGAGCCGCCCCGCGAGCCAGGATGGTGCCGCCGCTCCACTGGGTGATCCGCCAGTGGAGCGCTGAGATCACGTCCCTCGGCAGGTACCGGGCGGCTTCGGCGCGGGCAAGCTGCAGCACCTCGGCTACGGAGGGTGGCGGGGGGTTCGCGAGGATGCTGGCGCGGCGGCCCCAAAACACCCCGAACCCGACATGGACCTCATAGGTCTCACGGGGCCGGATGCTTGCCGGGGTTTCGAAGCCTACGATGCCGGAGCCGGTGGGGATGGGCGTTGGCAGCAGCTCCATCCCCGCCGCATCGCAAGCCAGGTCATAGGCGGCCTGGAGCTGGTCAGGGTCGAGCTGGTCTACCGGAGCCGGACCGGGCTGAGCATGAACGCTCCACGGAGCCGCCGCAAGCACGATAGCTCCCAGGATCAAGCACCTCATGCATTGCACCTCCAACGACGCGAGCCACCCGCAATGCCCGCGCCACATCACGGGTCAGGATGACCCGGGCCCGGCGCCCTTCAGCCTGCACCCACGACCGGATCCCCAACCGTCGGCGCCCACTGGCGGTACCGGGTCACCAAGCCCGACGGCAGGTTGAACTCGACCCAAGCGCGCGGCTCGGCGGGCTCTCCGTCGGGCACGCCCTGCGCAGGCGGACCCCACCCCTCCAGTACGACGCCGACGCCGTGCCACGTGTTTCCTGGCGAGACAACCCGCCATGTGAGCGAGTCGCCAAAGTCCCCCAGATGCCTTTGCGCAAGTTGCTTAGCCACGTCCGTGGCCTGCGTCAAGCTCAGCCGTGGGGGACCAATCGTGGGCAGGAAGCCTCGGTCGCAGCGGTCCCAGCCGACGAACTGCCTTCGGCCGAGGTCGATCAGGATAGCCTGGGCGTGGCCATCAGCATCGACACACGAGACCGTTCCGCGAAACCCCCTAGTGTCCACGCCGGCGTGGTCTAGTGGCCACTGCGTATGCGATTCAGCTAACTCCCGGGGGCTAGCCCCTTCGCCCTCAGCAGAGGGCACATGAGGGCCCTGAGCCGCCGCTAACCGGCCCCATGGCAGCAGCCAAGCGGGACGCTCGACTATGCCGGAGCAGGCATCGACTGCAACCCTGAAGGGCACCGTCCCGCCGTGCGGCTCGCCTGGGGACGCGGCCTCTGTCGGCCGGAACACCGCCGCCACCTCCCACTGCAAGGAGCCTGGATAGTCTGCATGGCGCACAAGACGAGGCTCGCCCATCTCCAAGTGATCTCGATCATAGTGTTCGCCCAGGCGGGCCGCTATCAGTTCGCTGGCCTCATCAGGTGAGAGCGTGGGTTCAGCCGGACCACCCTCCGGAGGGGTCCGATAGCGAGCGTATGCCACCGTCCCGTCGACCAAGGACACTGCCCCCCAGCACTCGGGGATCCTAGCGACACTCTCCAGCGAGGCCGGATCCACCGAATCGTGGAGGCTGCTGACCTCGCCCAGCCATGGCCGCCACTCTTGAACCGTGGCCGCTTCGGGCCATCGGAAGTCATCGACTGGAGCGTCGAGGCGTTCCGCTACGGCCTGACGGAATAGCTCCACTGCCTGCTGCCTGGTGACCGCGAGGTCTGGCTCCCCCTCGGGCCCAGAAAGCAGGCCGCTCCACCCCACAGGTGCGCCGGTGAGTGGATCAACGAGCCATGGACCCACTCGGTAGACGGGTATCGGGCCACTGCCCCGATGCAGCCGGACGGGCCAGTCTGCCGCATCATCGCCCGCCATGGCCCGTGCCACCTCCAGAGCCTCGGCCGGTGCGACGAAGGCCCGCCCGACTTCCTGCGCCAACGCAGCGCTGGGGGCGCCGCCGAGCACCAGCACCACGATCACTGCACTGCTGCCTCTCATGTTAGCTGCCCCCTAACTCGAAGGCCGGCGCCAGCGGCGTGCCAGCGCCCGCGCCGCGTGCAGCTACTCCAAAGCGTGGCCATGCAACGGCTGATCCGCCGGCACGGCAAGCGCACGCGCGAGCAGTCTTGGGAACCGCGAGGGATGCACGACAGGCCACACCCGTCACCCCTTCATGCCGCCTGGCGGCGGCGCTCCGTGTCCCCAATGGCCCAGTCCCGATCGAGCCCCACCTGGACTCGATTGTCTCCTTGGTTCTCCGGCACGCCCATGATACCTCCATGTGCACACACCAAGATACCTTTGTGCCACCCTAGCATCCGCCGGCCCGGACCCACTGTTGGGTGCGTCGCAGGCGGTCGTGACCCCGGCGGCGAACCGCGCGGACGTCACGGCCACGCAGCACGGGAAGAGGGCGCGCCCATGATCTCCAGAGCAACCTGGCAACTCGCCGCGCTCAG
>WJIW01000433.1 GCA_014730065.1 Armatimonadia bacterium
GCTTCGCCAATGGCGTAGACGTAGTCGCCGTACTCCTGGTAGTCGATCAGCTCGGGCTGCTCCCTAGCGTAGGCCACCGTCCGCCACAGCCAGCCCGCCTGGCCGGTGTCGTTGAAGAGCAGCGTGTTGTTGTTGAACGTGGCGCCGCAGTTGCTCTTGTCGGGGCTGTAGTAGTCGCCGCCGACGGAGACCAGAGGCCGGTTGTAGGCGGCCAGATAGAAGGAGTTCTGGTCGGAGTTGCCGTGTCCCGTGGCTACCAAGGGGTAGGGGGTACACTTGAAGGCCAGCAGCACGTCGTTGGCCGGATCGCCCACATTGCTGTGCATGGCCACGGTGCCGGTGGAGGGGTACGCCGTGGAGGCTGGCCGGTCCGACAGGCTGCCGCCGGGTATGCCGTGCTCCAGCTCGAGAGCGGCCACATAAGGCAGCAGGCACTGGTCCTCGAGGTCGAGCTCGTCTATCCCGGAGCTCCACCGGTCGAAGGGCACCCCTCCGACGGTGTGGAAGCGGTTCTGGTAGTCGATCAGATCGCCGCGCTGCTGGTAGTAAGCATGGTACCACAGCGCCATCCACATGTGCTGGTTCTGGACGCCCGTATGATACTGGGAGCCGTCGCCCCACGAGTTACCCGCCCCGCCCGAGCTGTTGTCGAGGAAGGTCATGCCGGGCTGATGAAGGTCAACGAAGTGGTTGATCGTCTTGCCCCAACCCCCTTGGGGATCCCACAAGTCCACACCGGAGAAACGGGCCAGGGCATCCACGCCGGGCAGGTGGAACTTGGTACGCGCTGACTGGTACATCAGCCCGTCTCCGTACCCGCCATCGCCTTGCAGAGCGCTCCAGCGCCCATACTGGGAGAAGTAGTTCAGTGTGAAGTCGTACCAGAAGTCGACCCATTCGTGCTCGCCATAGAAGGCAACCCCTGCCTGCGCGAGATAACCCATGCGCTCATCGTCCATCGACACGAATGTCATGTAGGTCATGTGATGCTCGGCCGTATACTCCCCGATGTACTGCAGGTAGGGGAACAGCTTGTCGCGTACCTTCTGCTTCGTGGCTTCATCCAGCTCATCGTACAGAACATCGTACAGCTCGGCCCAGACCCGAATCAGGTACCGCTTGGCTACATGGTTCAGGTCAGCGTTGGGGTCCCAGTTCTCGGCGGTCGCGTTGAAGTAGGCGACCAGGTTCTCCAGGTCCTGTGGGTCCTCTTTCCACAGCCATCGCAGAGCGGTGATGCGTGCCTGGATCGCCTTGGTGGTGATGATCTGCGGCGCGTCGACGCCCCAAACGCCGGGGCCTTCGAGCCACCAGCCACCGCAGTTCTCCATAATGGCTCGAACGTGGACGGCCTGCGGCTTCTCCATATTGCGGCGGAAGAGCTCCAGATGCCGGGCCGAGATCAGAAGACGCGGCCTTGCCAAGGCCAGCCCGCCTTCCACGCTGACCGTGGACTCGGCGCCCGTACCGGTATCGTCCTCCGTTGCGGTTATGGTCGCCACACCCTCAGCCACTCCCGCGGCCAGGCCCTCGGCTGACACGGTGACGACGGCCTCATCGCTGGAGGCCCAAGTCCATCCCGTCACCAGCACGATACGGTCCTGGTCATCCTTAGCCGTGGCGACGATGTCCACGTTGGCGCCGGGCCCGATGGAGCAGGAAGAGGGGCTCACGGTAACCGTGGCCACCGTGCTCTCCATGCTGATGGCCACTTGGGCGTTAGAGCCCACGGGCACGGTCGTAAGGGCCGTGCCCGTGGCGAGGGGCACACCGGTTCCGTCGGCATTGGGGTAGGCCTCGGCGATGAGCTTCACCTCGGCCTCGGCGGGCAGAGCATCGAAGGACAGCTCGGAGGTGCTGGGGGTTAAGAGGCCCGAGGCCAGCTCCCCGCCATCGGCGGCGCTCGTCACGGTCAGTCCAATGCTCGCCGTGCCCTGGGGGATGACTCGCGCGGCGACTTCGGGGAAGTCGGCACGCACCGTCAGGCCGCCGGTCTCGGTGGCGACGGCGCCGGGGATGCTGCCGCCCGGCGTGGCTCCACAACTGGCCTGATGGACAACGTAGATCCCAGCGCCCACCACGATCAGGAAGCACAGGGCCATGTTCGCGACCACAGCGGCGACCATGCGGTTCCGGCGTCGCACCCGGGACGGCACATGATGCTGCCTGGGCACGCGACGCTTGTCCCTCCCCATACGCAGATCGATGTACAGGCGTCCCAGCCAGTGGGGCGTCGTCGTCCTCAGATCGACGGCGTGCCTGTATTCCTCTTCTTGCCCGGTGGGCGAATGGGTGGTGTGTACCGGACGGCGCATTGCGCAACCTTCCTCCCTGGGGGCAGGGGCACCACGAGACCAGCCGGTCGGTGGAGACCGGCGCGTGGGGGCCTAGCACTGCCCGCCAGGGGATTCATGCCATAGCTCCCTCGCCGTGGTGTGCGGTTTCGCGGCATTTTGCTTACAGGAATGTCAGAATTGGGCCGCATTCACTCTCCCCGCGCAGCAACGGACCTGAGCAGCTTCTCCTCGCTGGCCAGGCACCGCTCGCGCTGATCGGCCAGAGCCTCGGCGATCCGAGTGGCGAGGTGGGCGTCCTCAGTGGCCTCCCGGAGCTTGACGACGACCTCATCCGGCTTCGGCCACTCCGCATACTCCATGTCCAGTTGTGAGGGCCCCAGTCCCAGCTCCTCACCGAGGGCACGGCACTTGGGATGGTAGGAGAGGCTGACCATGGGCACGCCGTGGATGGCGGCCATCAGCGTGGCATGCAGGGGCATGGTGACAGCGGCGGCCAGACCACCGAACAACTCCGAGACCTCCTGGAGGCTGCCTGGGGCATCTACGATGGGCAGAGGGGTCTCCGCGATCTCAGCGGCATCCCGGCATATGGGGCCGTCGCGCTCGGGCCAGAATGGGAGAAGAATGGGCTCCCAGCCGTCTCGAGCCAGTGACTCCGCCACCCCCGCCATGAACACTGCCAGGCATTCCCCCGCTTGTTCATCGCCGGTCCGAAGGTCGCCAAGTCTCGGCGCGATGGCCACTCGTCGTGTCTCGGAAGAGGGCTCCAATGCCTCGGACTGAGCGGGAGTCAGTGCATAGAGGGGATCGGCGCCTAGATGGACCGTCGTACTCGACCCAACGGAGTCGCACAAGGCCTTCGATCGCACATCGCGGACCACGACCAGCGAGCACGCATCCAGCACTCGCCGAAGCATGCGCTGTTCGTACCATCCCCCGAGGTATCCAATGCCCACGCCGTAAAGGAGGACCGGCACCCCCAAGCGCCCTGCGTGACGGGTGAGGTTCGCCCATCCCTCTAGGTCGGAGGCGATGACGCGGCGCTCCGTGCCGAACTGGGTGCCGCCCCCTATGATCAGGCAGCGAAGGCCGTCGACGGCTCTCTCGAAGTCCCCGGGGGCGTCTCGCAGCCGCCGCCACCACTGGGCGAGGCCGAGGCTCCGGGTGGCCTGAAGCCGCGGTGCCGTCGTCCATAGCCCGGGCCACGGACGAGAGGGATAGCCATCGATATCCTCCCACCGCTCGGCGAGCACCATGGGACGTTGGCCGAAGCGCTCCTCGATGCGCTGGCCGAGTCGCTGGAGCATCAGCTCATCGCCCACGTTGCCGTGGCCGTAGAAGCCCATCAGACCGATGGTCGGCTCAGGCATGCCCCTCGCCCCCCGGCCCGCCATCCTCGTCGTGCTCGGCGGGCCGCTTTCGGAAGGCCCGCAGGACCAGATCCCGCTCGCGACGACGGAGCGCCAGGGCGAAGGCCGCCGGGCAGAAGACCACGGAGAGGCCCGATCCCGCCAGAATCAGGGCGGGCCACGATCCCAGGTCCAGCCACAGGTGCAGTGCCCAGCCCGCGGCCGAGAGTAACGCGGCGCTCACCACTGTGGGCGCCAGAGCCGCGAAGAACGGGCGCGGACGGACTCCCAGGATCTTCGCGGCGAACAGAGGCATGAACACGCAGGCGTTGGCCAGCAAGAGGATGGTCTTAGGTATCACGATGCCCCATAGTCCCATGTTCCAGGCCTGGGTGCAGGCGATGGCCACGGGGACGTAGATGACGGCCAGTACGACCAGAAACAGGGCTGGCACCCCGACACGGTTCACCGCCAGCGGCACCGTCATGAGGGGCTTGGCGCATAGGCTCACTCGGGCGAATGTGACCACGGCCATGATGGGGGCGAGCTCGGCGAAGTCAGCATCGAGCCATACATTCAAGAGCGGGTAGCTGAGGCCGCACAGCAGTCCGATGGGGAGCGCTACCGCCACGCCGGTCAACCTCATGGCGGAAGCGGTGGTCCGCACAACGTCGTCCGGTCCCCGAGTGCTTTGGTCGCCGATGATCTTGGGCATGGCCACCGTGGCGATTGCCGATCCGTATCCGAGCAGCAGGGCCGAGAACTGGACCATGGGGGCGTAGAGCCCAGCCGCCTTGGCTCCGAGGAGTAGATTCGCCAGAACCAGGTCGAGCTGGGTGAGGGCGATGGCACCCACCTGGTTCAGCATCATCCACCCACCCGTCGACATCATGCTCCGGAACTGAGCCCAGTCCACCAGCTCCCGGCTGGGACGTATCCCCGGGGCGAGCGTACGCCAAGTAACCCCGTACAGCAGTATGCGGAGGACGGCGGCGCAGACCGACGCCAGGCCCGCGACGAGCAGCGAGGCGTGTCCCCCAACGAAGAGCATGTAGATCAGTGCGACCCTAAGCAACAAGCTCGCCGCCTCCACACCACTGCGGAGGTCGAACCGAGCGAAGGCGAAGGTAAGGCTGCTAAGGCATGACGACCACGCCGACAGAAGGAAGGCCAGGCCCGTTGCGAACAGCAGCCAGGTTACATCGGCTGCCGATTCTGGGGGCGTATCCAGGTAGCGTCCCAGGAGCCAGGCTCCCACAAGGACCACGGGAAGCAGCACTCCGACTGTGACGGATTCCGCGATGATGCCCGTGGTAAAAGCCGATTGAGCCCGACGGGCATCTCCGGCCGATATGGCCACCGTCAGGTACCGGCCCAGGGTGGAGCTGAGAGCCCCCGTGATGATGCCCAGGTACTGGGCCGTGCTGTTCGCCAGTGGCACGAACCCGAACAAGGCGACCCCAAGATGCTCGATCAGGAAGGGCGTCAGCCACATCCCCGCTAGCACCTGAATGACGAAGTAGGCGAGGTTGGCTACGGTGTTCGTCAGATGCCGTCCTGGCCGTGGAGCGGGGACGGGCAGGGCTGGGGGACGCGGTTCCGTTACGGGGTTATCTCCTGACATCAGGCACCCCCCCTGACGCCCAAGGTCAGCCTCGGTGTCCGACAAGCTGTTTCAGGGGCCGCAACATCCGCCGGAGCCAAGCCTCCAGCCTCACGAGCGGCGGGATGGCAGTGTCCGAGGCGAGCAGCGCCTCCCGGACTTCAGCGGCGAGCTCGTCGGATCTGTCGTTCAGCAGCTTGACCATGTACTTGGTGCGCACGGTCTCGTACAATGATAGATCGAACACCTCCGAGAATTGGTCGAGCCACCCCAGCAGCTCCAGCGTGAGCATCGTGCGAAGGCACTTGGTGCAGGCGCTGCAGTTGACCGTTCGGCCCACCTTGGGGTCGACACACACATCCAGGCACCGCTGGGCGGCCTCCAGGGGCGCAACCCGCTCCGTTTTGTCGACTCGGGAGTAATGGGCCCCGTAGGCGATGGGCCGGAAGGTGTCCGAGGCGAGGGCGGGGATGGCGACGGGGTCGACGTAGGTGCACAGGCTGCTTTCGGTCACCTTCGTCGCGGCAAAGGACTGGCCGCTGGAGTAGTAGTACGTGCCCCAGCCCCGTTGGAGCGCCATGGCTGCCGCGAAGCTCCGGGTTGTGTGGGTCCGCTGGAAGCCATACGGCACCAGGTCGTCCAGGTTCGAGTCCACGAGCACCAGGGGCAGCCCCAGCTCATCGGCGCAAGGCGTGAGCTGCTCCGCTCTCTGCCGGAAGACGGCCCGCCCTCGCTCCCCGCTCTCGTGGCTCCCAACGTTGAACAACGCCAGGTGGGTGAGTCGTACGGCTTCGGGGGGGGCGTCCAGGTGTAGATCCCGGACGGCGCAGAAGCTGTCGATGCCGCCCGAGAAACCCGTTGCCGCACCGTCGGCTGGCTGTCCTCCATGGACCACCTCGGACGCTCGCACCGACCCATGCCCGCTCGCCCCCAGCAGGATCGCCTGGACCGGCAGATAGGTGTGGTTCAGCCCGTGCACAAGGCGGGCCGAAACCGGGCCCTGTACTTCTAGGTCACTGCCCTGGGAGAGAGCGAGGGGGAGAAGACCAACTACAAAGGCATCGCACAGATCGGGCTCCAGAAGGTCAGCCCAGTCGGCGGGCACCTCGAACCAGAGCTGTCCGTCCTGATCACCGGTCCGGAACGTGGCCTCCAGACGAACCACGTCTTGGTGGCCGGTGACACGAGGGGACTGAAGGACCAACGGCACCATCTCCGGTGTATTCGGCGCGCTTGGTGATCTTAGCATGTTCGGTTGGTCGGCACCAGCCGGCCGCTGGGGCACGGGCTCGTCCCCGTTTCGGCCCTCTGTAGGGGCCCATCCCGCCGTCTTGCTCCTGTGGCCGGCGACTGGCCGCAGCGGCCTCGAAAAGGAGGTCCCGGCTTCGCGCCGAAGGGATTCCAGGCCGGCGGGGCGGGCCGCGCCGCTCCGGGGAATACTCACAAACGGGGCGCGGGCCGGACGGTGGGACGCAGTGGCGGCTCAGGCCGCCGGTCGAAGGTGTGGGCTTTGCAGACAGTCGCGACCGAACAGTCCGTTCAAGACCATCTCGGTGTGCCCCTGGCTTGGCTTCGCGATGGCCGTCAGCGCGACTTCCCCTTGTACCTGAGGATGGCCGGCAACCGGCTGGTGCTCTTCTGCGACTCGGGCGAGTCCCTCACCTCGCTGCATCTCTCACGGCTCAGCCAGCACGAGGTGGACACCCTGTACGTCCGGCTGTCCGATGCCGGGATGCTCGATGAGTACCTCTCGCAGGAGCTGACCCGCATCGTCGCCAACCCTCGCATCTCGACCCATGAGAAGGCCCAGGTCGTCTACCGCTGCTCGCTTCGAGCGGTGACCAAGGTGTTCGATGATCCCAGGGCCGAGACGATCTCGGAATGCCGAGACGTGGTGGGCAAGATGGCCCACGCCACCCTCAGGCACCCGGGTCTGGACCGAGTCCTACTCCGCATCACCCGCCACGACCGCTACACCTACGACCATTCGGTGAATGTGGGCATCTTCGGGACGGTCCTGGCCAAGGACTGGTTCGGGGCCGACTCCGGGCTGCTAAGCTCTCTGGCCGGCGCCTACTTCCTCCACGATGTGGGCAAGTGCCGTATCCCCCTCGATGTTCTGAACAAGCCCGGCCCGCTGGATCCCGAGGAGCGCGAGATCATCCAGCAGCATCCCCTGCTAGGGTTCGAGATCCTGTCGGAGACCGACCACGTGAATGAGGAGACGGCCATCGCCGTACTCCAGCACCACGAGCGCGCCGACGGCTCGGGCTATCCCCACGGCCTGCCCGAGGAGGCCATCCACGACTTCGCGAAGGTGGTGGCCATCGCCGACGTGTTCGACGCCCTGACCACCGATCGCCCGTATCGCAAGGCACTGAGCACGTACCGAGCCCTGGCCATCATCCGGGACGAGATGTACCGGGAGTTCCCCGCGGCCTTCTTCCGCCAGTTCGTGATGCTCTTCGCCGATACCAGATGAGGGTCTGCGGCCCGGGGCTCATCCGGCCAGTGGCGCCAGCACGGCGTAGGCGAGAGCGAGCACCATGGCCGCTCCCAATGCCAACCCCACGGCCCACCAGGGCCTTCGGGCCCGCAGGGCGACCCAAACGCCCTCGGCCGCGAGAACTCCACTGAGCCCCACCACCGCCGCCATGAGTCCCACCGCTGGCTGGGTCACAGGGGCGTACGCATGGGCGCCATACAGCAGGAGGAGGGGCAGGATGCAGTGGAAGGCATCGTGCCACAGCACGGCTCGGACGGCCCTGGGCGTATCGTTCAGGAGGATGTACAGCACCGCGGCGGCGGGGATGCAGAGCAGCATGCCGCCCGCGACCGCCGCCAGCGGCCACGGCTGGGGCGCCGAGATGATGAAGGCTCTCCCCGCCGCCGCCTCCCGTGCCGCCGCGGCCTGGGCCCAGAGCAGTCCGGCACCGGACGCGCACAGCCCGGCGACGGTGAAGGTGATCCGCCAGTAGACGAGCAGGTTGTACTCCGGCGGGAACTGGTGCCGCAGGCGCGGCTCCCAGTAGGTGGGCGTCAATCCCATCTCTCCTTCGCGGCGCCTTTCTTCGGGCGACTGCGGGGCCACCCCTCGCCCGCCGGCGTGCAGAGGTTATAATCAGACAAGTCTGCTGGGCGGCCGGATGGGCGCCCCATCCAGAGAGGAAGTCGGCTTGTGGAGTACCGGAAACTCGGGAACACGGGGATCGATGTCAGCGTACTGATGCTCGGCGCTTGGGCCTTCGGACACGATGCCTGGGAGGGCGAGCGGAAGATCCAGGACGAGGAATCCGTCCGCACCATCCAAGCGGCCCTCGACGAGGGCATCAACTGGATCGACACCGCCGCCGGATACGGCGGGGGGTACTCGGAGAAGATAGTGGGTCAGGCGGTCAAGGACCGGCGCGACGATGTGGTCCTGGCCAGCAAGTCCTTCGGGACGCCCACGGCCATTCACTCGACCATCGACGACTGCCTGAGCAACATGGGCATCGACTGCATCGACCTCTACCAGATCCACTACCCCGACCCCAAGGTGCCCATCGCCGATCAGGTGGGGGCCATGAAGGACATCCAAGAGGCGGGCAAGATCCGTTTCATCGGCGTCTCGAACTTCACGGCGGCCCAGCATCGCGAGGCCCTGGAGACGGCGCGCATCGAGACCAGCCAGCCACCCTACAACGTGTTCTGGCGCGAGATCGATGACGACGTGCTTCCCTTCTGCCGGGACAGCAACATCTCGGTCATCCCCTACAGCCCCCTGGCACAGGGACTCCTCGCCGGGCGTTTCCGATCCAAGAACGACGTGCCCGAGGACATCCGCTCCAAGAACAAACTCATGGCGCCCGGGATCCTGGAGGAGTGTGTCGAGGTCGTGAACCGGCTCGAGGAGATCGCCGAGGCACACGGCAAGAGCATCGCCCAGGCGGCCATCGCCTGGACTATCCAGACGCCGGGCATCACCGCACCCATCATTGGCTGCCGCAAGCCCGATCAGCTCACCGAGAACCTGGGGGGCGTGGGTTGGCGCCTGAGCGACGATGAGTACCGGGAGATCTCCCAGGCCGGCAAGGCCGTCTCGGACAAACTGGACTTCTCCACCAACATGTGGGGATGGGCGCCGAGCTAGGAGGTCGCGACCGTGAGACGGAACCTGCCACTGCCCCGAGAGATCACGCGCCGGGATCTGCTGCGTGGCGTCGGCGCGTCGCTGGGTGGCGTATGGCTGTGCCGGGCGGCCGTCGCCGACGGCGGAGAGGCGCCGCCCGACGAGCCGATCCTGGAGGACGACTTCTCGGGCGATGGACTCGACGAATCGCTCTGGGTGCGCACGGCCCACAACGACTTTCAGGAAGAGGTCGTGGAGGTGGTCGGCGGCTTGCTGCGTGTCGGCTGCTCCACCATCGGCACGGAGGATGCCACCGTCAAGCGGCACGGGGTCCGCACAGCGGAACCTCGGGTGCCCGTGGCCGGGGGCGTGCGCATCGAGTACACCGTGGACTGGAACGACCCCTTCAACGGCTGCTACATGCAGGCCGGTGCTTACATCTCCCCCCATGCCGGCGACAACCCGGAGGGGCTCGATGATCGCTTGGAGTTCGTCTACGTCGGCGTGCCGCCCGGCCAGAAGGCCCGGGGCTGGGTCACCCTGAGGCGGGACGGCCAGCATCCCACCATCCTGATGGACGAGAACTGGCCCGACGACCGCGATGGCCGAGAGATCGACGTACAGCGGGTTGTGATGGAGCTGACCCCCGAGTCGCTGAGTATCCTCGAGAACGGCGAGCAGATCCTTGCCGTCACCGACCTGGAGCTGGGCTGGGATCAGGCCTATGTGTACCTCCAGCAGATGAGCCACAGCAACTACCCCATGCGGAGCGTGTTCTTCGACGACGTGCGCATCGAGCGGCTGTAGCAACCGTGGCCGGAGGGCTTGATCCCGTACTTCTGACTTGGGCCAGGGAGCGCATGGACTCGGGCACGGGCACCAAGCCCGAGAGGCGGCTCGCGATCATCGAGGACGCGGCGGGGGGGCGGGTCCCCGGCCCACCCGTCGACGGCCCGGGCCTGGGTCTGCTGTATGAGGCTCTTCTGGAGGGCGACGCTCGGGATGCGGCCGCGCGGAAGCGCGGGGGGAGCTTCTACACTCCGACGTGGCTCGTTCGAGCGGCCCTCGACCGAGCTCTTGCGCCCCGCCTGAGGTGCTGCCGGAGCACCGACGACGTCCTCGCCCTGCGCGTGCTGGACCCCACGATGGGCGCGGGAGCCTTCCTCATCGGGGCTTTGCACCGGATGGCCGATCGCTGCCGTGAGCTGGGTTCGGGTGGGGATGGCGCGACGCAGCGCATCGCTAGCCAGTGTCTCTTCGGCGTCGACATCGATCCCGCTGTAGTGCGGGTGGCTCGGCGAGCGCTGGCCCTGGAGGCTGGCTTGGCGACGGTTGACCGGCTTTCGGCGAGCCTGGCCCTGGCCGATGCCCTCGTGGACCCCATGCCGCGAGACGCCCAGTGGGACGTGGTGGCCGGCAACCCGCCCTGGGAGAAGGCGAAGCTGATGACCGCCGAGTACTTCGCCGGTCGCCGCCAGGAGCTGAGCGATGCGCCGACGGCGGCGGAGCGGACGCGGATCATGGACTCTCTGCCCCGAGCCGACCTGGCCGAGTACCGTCGCAGCTCCGACGCCGCGGCCGCTCGGATGAAGTGGTACCGGGAGTCGGGTCGCTATCCGCTGAGCGCATCGGGCGACATCAACCTCTACGCCCTCGTGGTCGAGCGAGTGCTGGCCATAATGGCTCCCGACGGCCTGGCCTGCCTGGTCGTGCCCACGGGTATCGCCACCGATCACGCCACCCGGCGCCTCTTCGGCTGGCTGCTCGATGAGGGCCGTCTGCTTGAGCTGCTGGACTTCGAGAACAAGGCCGGTGCTTTCCCCGGCGTGCACCGGGAGGAGCGGTTCTGCCTGCTGACCCTGGCCGGCCCGAAGCGGGTCCGAGGCAGCTTCAGATGCGCGTTCAACCTCCACCGGCTGGATGATGCCTCGGAGCCGGGCCGGACCATGGAGCTGGATGTCGCGACAACGCGCCGGCTGAACCCCAACACCGGAAGCCTGCCTCTGCTACGCTCGCGTCGCGACTTGGCCATCCTCGAGAGCATGCACGACGGCGCGCCTCCCCTGATGCTCGATGGCAAGAAGGAGGGGGGACCATGGCGGGCGCGTTACCAGCGGATGTTCGACATGAGCCGCGACTCAGCGCTTTTCGCCGGGGAGCCAGCCGAGGATTCCGTTCGCCTGTACGAGGGCAAGATGATCGGTCTCTACGACCACCGGGCGGCTTCGGTCCGCGCATCTCAGGTCCAGTCCCAAAGCCGCTCGGCAACGGCGCCGTTCCCTGAAGAGTTAAGGGACGACCCTTCGGCGCTGGCTCAGCCGCGCTACTGGGTCCCCCGGAGTGAGCTTCTGAGACGGCTCCCCGACCCGCCGCCCTGGCACATCGCCTTCCGGGACATCGCCAACCCGAACAACGAGCGGACCCTGATCGCCGCGGCCATCCCCGGCGACGTGGCCTGCGGGAACACCCTGCCCGTTCTCTGTACGCCCGGCATCTCTGGCCCCCGCCGCGCGTGCCTACTGGCGAACCTGGCTTCTCTGGCCCTGGACTACGCCATCCGGAGCAAGGCCGCCTCGCGCCACGCCAACTGGTACGTGATGAAGCAGCTACCGGTCCTGCCGCCCCAGCGCTTCGACGATCCGGCGATTCGGGAGTACATCGCCAGCCGCGTCCTCACGCTCTCGTACACCGCCTACGACATGGAGCCGATGGCACCGGACGTTGGCGGCCAGCCCGATGTCATCCTCGCGTCCTTCGACGCCCATGCGCGGCTTCAGGCCCGCTGCGAGCTGGACGCTCTCTTCCTGCTGATGTACGGGCTCGATCGGGCGGCCATCGACCATATACTCGGGACCTTCGACGTGCTCCGCCGCAGGGAGCTGCGAGCCTTCGGCGAGTATCGCACTCGCCGGCTGATCCTGGAATCCCTCGAGTCAGCCGCGGCTCGGCTGGGTTAGCGCCGGGTGGTCCACGCGAGGGCGCCGAGTACCAGGTCATGCAGCTCTGGCAGCGACTCGGGATGGGGGCTGATGGCGACGACGCGGCCTGCCCCGAGCTCCCCAGCGGCGATGGCGGGGGTGCCGACCATGGTGCCTTCCTGGGCTTGGTATCGCCAGTTCTCGGACCGGAAACGGGCGAGCACCCGGTAGTCGGGGATCGCGGGATCGCCATGGGGTGAGATGATGGGGCCGTTGTGGTAGCGGCACTGGAAGGCGGTCTGACGCTCCATGCCCAGGGCCCGGCGGCCGGCATCGGTCAGCTCGACATCGACCATGGTGCTGCCACCCCGGTACCAGAGCTGCTTGGTGCCCTCGCCTGGGACTTCGATGGCACCGGTGTAAACGGCCGCGTCCAGGATGCCCAGGGACCAGGAGTAGTGGGCCGAGCAGAGGTAGGCTCCGGCACAGACGCCCACATACCCTCCGCCCCCGGAGACGAAGTCGCGCACCCGCCGCCGGCCGTCCTCGCCGAGGGCTCTGGCTTGCTTGCTGCCACTGCCGCCGGGGAACACAGCCACGTCCAGGCGGTCGAGGACTCCACCCAGGATGTCGGCCACGCCGATGTGGCTCACCTCCCAGCCGGGCACGGTGTCGAGGAGTGCAGTCAGCTCGTCGATGCCGCGGCCGGAGGTGCCGTCCCCGTCGAACAGACCCACGTGGGTAGTATCCGCACCAGGACCGGGTGCCACGTGATCGGCACAATCGGTCTCGATCATGCCGATGGCTCGCAGCACCTCATTGGTCATGACTCGGTGCTGCCGCGTTCGCGTGGAGATCGGCTGGTCCTTGTATGTGGTCTCGAAGCAGAAGGTGTCGGCGCCCAGCCGATCGTGACACGCCCGGAGCCAGCTCCCGTTGACGCTCCCTCGGCCGAGGGGGACTAGCCGCCGGTCGAGATCGATCACCGTTGCGTTCACTGCCTCCAGGCAGGCCGCCGCTAGCTCGCCCGTGTCCTCGGCGAAGTGGATCACGCTCGATCCGACGGAGTCGGGGTTGGAGATGTGGAAGTCGTAGCCCTCGTGGAGATCGACGCACCAGTCCGGCCGCACCCACTTGGTCAGCTCCCAAAGATCGATGCAGGGCGGGGTGAAGGCCACGTCGGGGGCATCGGTCTTCGGGAAGTTACGGTTCGCGTTCCGGTGGTCCTCGTTCTCGATACCGGGCATGCTGCGGGTGCTGGCCTCGAGTCCGGGCACGTTCAGCGCAGGCACGACGACGAGGACCCCTCGCGAGATGGGCCAGTGGCGGATCTGCTCCGCGGCGCGGTACCCCGCCGGCTCGTTGCCGTGCATGCCGCCGACGATCATCACCACAGGCCCCGGTTGGCCACTTTCGATGATGTAGTACGGGGTCCGCCAGTCGGTGCCAGTGGCGAGGTACCCCGTAGGCTGCTCGGCGACACAGGGCAGAGCCAGGCAGCCAAGGATCAGCGCGGCGGCGAGGCATGGCTTCATGGAGAGAGTTCCCCTTCTAATGGGCGTAAGCGATCGATTCGCTCGGCGAGCCCCCGGTCCTCGCCGAGCCACCGCCGTGGTTGTCGCCGCCTCGCAAGGTAGGGGGCGGCATGAGGCCGAACCCGGTCGGGACGCACCATGGGAGGATACTCGCCACATGGCTCTACGTGCTCCGAAGTGGCTTTGCTGCGTCGCTGGCCTCCTCGCCACCACTCCTGCCCTGGCTCAGATCGACACCATCGCGCTGACCCCGACGGGTCCGACCCACAGCCTCGCGGTTCAGGAGGTCGAGCGGGGCGCCTACCGCCTGACCATCGACGGGCCCGATCCCTGGGTCGTACTCGAGGGCGCGCCGGCGGACGTGAACAACGAGCTGCTGCACGTGATCTCCTTCGAGTACATCCGGCCCCAGGGCCTGGACCATTTCTCCGTCTACTTCGGCCCGCCCATGGGCAACAACACCGTGGCGACGCGCGGACCCGTCGAGCCGGCGACGGACTGGACGCCCTTTGCCATCGACCTGGCTCGCACCCCCACCTGGAGCCAGGACATCCACCAGTTCCGGCTCGATCCCGGCGATGGCGACGGCGAGGTGCTCATCCGGAGCCTGGTCCTGCGAGCGATGACCGAGTCCGAGGCGCGCGCAGCCGAGGAGGAGCGAAGGGCGGCGGAGATGCAGAGGCAGCGGTTGATCGAGGGCATCGCCGAGCACATGGTGTCACCCGCGAACATCGAGATCGGGCGAGACATGATGGCCGCGAGCCATGATCTCTCGAGCGATGGGAGCGCGACGGCGGTGGCCGTGGTTGGGCGCGAGCTGGATCTGGTCACCCTGGTGGCCGAGGCTTCGGCCGACGTGCCGCCGCCCGTCCCCCTCGGTCCCGGCATCGTGGCCGGGCAGGGCCCCTCCCCGGCGAACCGGACGGTCATCCGTGTCTTCAACCGGTACGGCCTGGCCGAGACCCAGTTCCTGGCCTACCCGCCCGAAGTCCAGGGCGGCGTGGCCGTTGAGATGCTCACCACGGCCGATGGCGACGCCCTCATCGTCGCCGCTCCACTCCTCGATGAGTCGGTCGCGGCCCTGCGCGTCTTCACCCGCCACGGGAACCTGGTGCGGGAGATAGCTATCGATGCGGTGCCGGCTCCCTTCGCCATCACGACCGGCCGGCTCCTGGACGGCGAGGAGGAGCTGATCTTCGTCGCGCCGTCCGCCGCCCGCGCGGGCGATGTCCCGTATGCCGTCTACAGCGCCGGCGGGGATCTCGTAAGCCGGGGCAGCGTGGCCCTGCCGGAGGCCACGTCGCTAGTGGCTTCGGCGCTGTCGACGGGCACCGGGCACGACGAAGCCGTGCTGACCTCGCCATCGGGCGTGGCGTACCGGATCGATGTGGAAGAGGGCGAGGTGGAGGATGCGCCGGTGTCGCCCGGGGAGCCGGTAAGCGGCCTGTACCCGAGCAGCCACTACCAGGGGGTCCTCACGATGCCCGGGGAGCGGTTCTCCGTTGTGGTTCCGGTCGGGGAGGGCGGTGGCGCTGAGGCGATCGATGTGGGCGCGCGTGAGAACCTGTTCTGGTTCACGCCCAGCGGGCCCTTCGCCGAAGCGGGGGAGGGGGAGTACACCCGTCACGCCGGCTTCAAACACCTCCGGCTGGACTTCGCCAGCCCGGTGGTCGACAACCCCGACTTCAGCCGGACCGATCCCGACTACTGGGCGGGCGAGGCGATGATGCCCACCATCCGGGCCATGGTCGCCGACTACGATGGCGAGATGCCCATCTGCTGGGAGCCCTGCTTCACCCACCGCTGGTTCTACGACCGGGCCCGCCGGTGGGCCGAAGCGATCGATCCCGCCACCGACCTGCCCGCCTATGTTCTCCTCGATCGGGAGAACCGCGTCGGGACCTACGGCGAGTTCGGCCAGACCAACGCCTTCGTGACCGGCAGTTACGCTCCGGGCGTCGACCCCATCGAGAGCCTGTACACCTACCCGCAGCGAGCCTTCCTCCACGAGCTGGTGCGCAAGTTCCGGGCCAGCCCCGAGCACTTCGTCGTCGTGGAGCCCAACCATGAGATGGAGATCAATGCCGAAAGCCCGGAGACCCACGGCGACTACAATCCGAACATGATCCGGGCCTTCTACCGGTACCTCATCAGCCTGTACGGCGACCTGGAGACAGTCAACCAGGTCTTCGGCACCGAGTTCACCGACGAGGCCCTCGATGCTCCGCGCGGGCTGGATCGGGGGCCGTGGGACGAGTACTCCTCCGAGAACCCCTACTACATGGCGTGGATGCGGTTCATGGACTACGTCATCTACCGGGTGGTTGCCGGGACCTACCGGGAGGCGCTGCTCGCAGGCTTCCCGCCCGAGGCTATCAAGTGCCACCAGATCCCCGACCTGTACGCCATATCGAGCCTCACCGCCTTCAGCGAGCCCGCCCAGCGGGTGACTCCCATCGACTGGATGCTCAGCTCGGGCGTGGGCTACGGCTTCACCCGCTATGGCATCTGGTTCAACCGGGAGCACAACGTGGTTCAGGGCGCCCACAGCTCGGGGTTCGACTCGATGATCGTGGGGGAGTACCACTCTCTGGTACCCGATGTCGATCTCTCGCTCCGGCAGCTCGAGTACATGCGCGACAACGGCATCCAGTTCATCCACTGCATGGTCTGGCCGGAGGGTCACGACCGGGGCTTCAACGCTGCCTTGGCCCAGGCTCTGGGTGAGCTGGTCGAGCGGGATCAGCCCCGCCCCGGCGTGACGGGTGGCACCGGGCAGGTTCGACCCGTTGCTCAGGGCGACGAGAGCTACGACCTGGTGAGCCTCGGGACGACCGAGGACCATACCGGTCTGATCAAGAGCATCAACGCCGACGGCTCATGGGAGGGATCGGTGTACCTGGTGCCCTTCCGCGCCCATGTGGATGTAACGCCATTGGCGCGCGTGGACAGCGCCACGCTCTCGGGCGAGCCCGTGAGCCTGGGGCCGCTGACCCGGGTGGCGGCGGGCAACCTGGTCGAGGTCTCGCTGATGGCCCGGTCGGATGAGCCCACCCAGGCCCTGGAGCTGCGGCTGTACCATCGCGGGATCGAGCTGCCCGTCCACCGACTGCGAGTCGCGGTGACCGACGAGTGGCGCCACCTCCGGCTCCTGGTTCGGATCCAAGTGGAGATGGACGAGGTGCGGCTGGAGCTGGGGCCCCGTGATGACCAGTGGCTGGGCGGCCAGGTCCAGGTGCGCGACCTGCTGGCCCTCCGCCACACGGAGCGGACCACGCGTCTCGAGCACGGTGTCTTCGAGGGTCAGCGGCACGCGGGCGGCGTGACCTTCGATGTGCTGCCCGCTGAGTGACTTCGGAGAGCGAGGAGACGACCCATGCCACGACCCAAGTCCTTGTCCCGCCGCGATCTAGGCAAAGCCCTGGCGGGGGCCGCCGCCGCGGCCGCCCTCGGCGCACCCGACCAGACCCGGGCACAGGAGCCTGAGCCCGTCGAGGATGTGCCCGCCATGTCCGACGTGGAGGCCCGGCTCGACTGGGAGCCCACCGAGGAGCTGCGCGAGGGTATCGCGGGGAACGTCGAGTATCTGTCGCGAGCTTGGGCTGACGTCGTACCTTTCAGCGAGGGCCTGGAGCCGAGCTTCATCTTCACCGCAACGGCTCTGGACGAAGCGAGGAGGCACGCCGATGGCTGATCCGGACCTGCGGTACAAGCCGGCGTCCGAGCTGGGCCGGATGATCCGAGGGGGCCAGGTCTCCTCGACGGAGCTGACGCGCATGTACCTGGATGCCCTGGATTCCGAGGGGCGGCGACTGAACTGCCTGGCCGAGCTGGCCCCCGAGCGTGCCTTGGCCGAGGCCGCCCGGGCCGATGCCGAGGTCGCCGCGGGGACCGTGCGCGGGCCTCTCCATGGCGTGCCGTACGGCGTCAAGGACCTGCTGGCCACCGATGGCATCCCCACCCGGTGGGGCTCGCCCGCCCATGCCGACCAGGTCTTCGACTACGATGCCGGGGTCGTGGACCGGCTCGGGGCGGCAGGCTGCGTGCTCCTAGGGAAACTCTCCATGATCGAGCTGGCGGGCGGCGGAGGCTACAACACGTGCGCTGCCTCCATCGACGGTCCGTGCCTGAACCCCTATGACACCTCCCGCTGGGCGGGCGGGTCATCCAGCGGCCCCGGAGCGGCAACGGCGGCGGGCCTGGTTGGCTTCTCCATCGGCACCGAGACCTGGGGATCGATCCTGGTGCCCTCGTCCTTCTGCAACCTGTCCGGGATGCGTCCCACCTACGGACGCGTGCCGCGCCACGGCGCCATGGCCCTCTCGTGGACCATGGACAAGATCGGCCCCATGTGCCGCAGCGCCGAGGACTGCGGTCTCGTGCTCCAGGCCATCGCCGGACACGACTCTCGCGACCCGTCATCGCTTCCCGGTGGCTGGCGCTTCGTGCCCGAGGCGCCGGCCACCGATCGGCTGCGCATCGGCGTGCTCCCCACCGACTTCGGCGATGCCGAGACCGTGAAGGGTCATGTCGAGCGCGCCGTGGCAGAGCTCCAGGCCATGGACCACACCCTCGGTGAGGCCGCGCTCCCCGACTACCCTTACGCGACGGCGAACATGACCCTCATCCACGCCGACGGCGCCGCGGCCTTCGAGAAGCTCATCCGGTCCGGCGAGGTGCGCAAGCTCGTCGATCCACAGCAGCAGGCCGGACTCATCGCCGGGCTCGCGGTGCCAGCCGTGGACTACATCAAGGCGATGCAGCTCCGAAGCGTGGCGGGTCCCCATGCCGTGCGGGTGTTCGAGACCTTCGATGTACTCGCGGCGCCGACGCTGCTCAAGGGGGCGATCCCCGCTGCGCGACCCATGAGCGAGACGTGGGAGGGCATGGGCGGCAATGGCGGCCCGAACAACCTGCTAGGGTGGCCGAGCCTGACTGTCCCCATGGGCTCGGACGACGAGGGCCTGCCGGTGGGCCTGGAGCTGGTTGGCCCGCCGGGCGGCGAGACCGCTCTGCTTGCCTTGGGGGTGCAGCTCCAGGGAGCGACGGACTGGCACCTGAGGCGGCCCTAGCCGCCATCGCCCTGCGCCTCGGACGGGCTCAGGAAGACTCCCACCTTCTGCAGCGTCGGCTCCAGTCTGCTCGACAAGACCCGGACCCGGATCCGGTTCGTGGTGACGGGATCGAAGCGCAGCAGACGCTTGTAGCCGACGGTAGTGGCCCGGGTGACCTCCCGCCAGGTACCGTCCACGAGAGCGTCCAGGGCCAGCTCCTCGATCCGCTGACCCACCTGGATGTGCTCCTGGAGGAGCACCGTGTCGAAGGTCCGGGCGTCCGTCAGCTCCAGGACAAGGGAGGGGTCCCGGTCACCCTCGCGGGGCATCCAGAAGGTGGCGTCGTCGCCATCGGCGGCCGCCGTCGCCGGCGCCTCGGGGGTCTCGGACGAGGCCGTGCAGCTCGCGCCGGCCGCCAGGTCCTCGTCGAAGGTGGCCCGGAGCACGTCGTCCAGCTCCCGCAGGCGCGCAACGTCGTTCTCATGAATGAGGCCCCGCCGATCGGGCGGCAGGTTCAGCAGGAACTGAGCGTTGCCGCCCACCGAGCCGTAGTAGATGTCGAGCAGATGGTGCAGCGGCTTGACCTGGTCGTCTTCCTCGGGGTGGTAGAACCAGCCCGGCCGGATGGATGTGTTCACCTGGGCGGGATGCCACCTTAGCGTGGCGCCCCGCTGGGCGGCCTCGGCGAGGACCGCGCGGCTGCCCAGATCCTCGGCTTGGCCATCGACGCCCGAGGGGATCACGCTCCACTCGCTCTCGCGAGTCCGTCCCGCCTCGTTGCCGCACCACCTCACATCAGGACCGACAACGGAGATGACGGCACCGGGCTGTAGCTCCCGCACGACGGCGTAGTAGCTCTCCCAGTCGTACTCCTGGCGCTTGCCGTTGGGCCCCTCACCGCAGGCTCCGTCGAACCACACCTCGCTGATCTCGCCATAGTTCGACAGAAGCTCGGTTAGCTGATTGCGGAAGTACTCGTTGTACCGGGGGGAGTCGCCGTAGCTGGGCTCGTGACGATCCCATGGCGACAGGTAGATTCCAAGCTCAAGGCCGTGGCGCCGGCATGCCTCCGCCACCTCCCGAACCAGGTCGCCCTGGCCATCCCGCCACGGGCTGTTCCTCACGGAGTGCTCGGTGTACTCGCTCGGCCAGAGGCAGAAGCCGTCGTGATGCTTGGCGGTCAGGATGATCTCCCTCATGCCCGCGTCCACGCAGGCTCGGGCCCACTGGTCGGCATCCAGCTCGGTGGGATCGAACCAAGCCGGGTCCTCGGTGCCGTCGCCCCATTCCTGGCCCGTGAACGTGTTCATGCCGAAGTGGATGAAGCATGTGAACTCCAGCCGCTGCCACTGGAGCTGCCGCTCGCTCGGGGTGACGTGGGCGGCCTTGCGTACGATGTCGTCCATGGAGTCGTCGGGGCTCAAGGCGACCTCCGTTCCGCTTAGGACGGGCTGAGCCGTCGCTCCCCCTGCCAGCAGTGCCATGATCGCAAGGATAGCGGTCATCGTGCAGCACCTCCCATGTCGCGGCTGCGGAGCCGCCGTCACCCCCCGATGGGTCGCCAGTCGAGGGCCGGGCCTACGGGCTCGGGGTCGAAGGTGGCGCCGCCGGGCTCCGTGGTCGGTGGCCCGGGATCGACGGGCCGGACGGTGGGCGCGGGGCTGGTGGGCCTGTGCTCCATGCCCGTGGCGTCCAGCAGCAGGGCGACCCACTCCTCAACTGTGATCTGGCCCGGCCCGAAGGCTGCGGGGGGCATGGTGGCTTCGGCGGGCGCCGTGCCACGCGACGTGACCTCTCCCGTGGCGCTGTCGTAGGTCCAGTCCACCGCTCCGGTGGAGGGATCGACGGGCAGGGCATCGAGGTAGGGGCCGCGGTAGCCCTCGGCGACGATGGTCTCGCCGGCATCGTTGAACAGGCGGGAGAGATCATCGGCGGTGGGGGCGGTGATGTCCGCGAGCACGGCGGGCCATGCGCCGCAATCGGCGCGGAAGGCCACGACCGCCTGCCGGATCCGCTCCCGGGCCTGGCTCGCTAGCTCGCCTGGCCCAGGCGGGGTTACGCCCGGGCCGGGCGAGGGAGCAGACAGCTCCTGGAGACTCGTGAGGACGGCCTTGAGGGTGATCTGCTGACCAGGGTTGACGACTACCTCGACGGTGAGAGGTACGTACCCTTCGTGAGAGAACCTCACCTCGGCAGCCCCCACGAAGGTATCGGCGATGTTCAGCGTGAGGGGCGTGACGCCCATCTCCTCGCCATTGAGCTGCACGGTGGCGCTCGCCGGCTCGCTGGTCAGCACCAGGGGTGTGGCGTGGGCGGCGCCACACGAGGCGAAGAAGAGGGCGAGGCCCAGCGCGCGGGCTCGCCCCGAAATGGTGGTACCGGACATGGGATCCCTCCCTGGCCGACTGGCCGGGGCTACTCTTTCTTGGCCGACTCGGCGACGGCTGCGGTGCCGCTTTCTTGCTCCCAATCGACCTGGCCGACCGTGAGCTCCACATCGGACCTGGCCTCGATCTTCTCGATGGCCCCATCGCGAACCCACACGACGCGGTCGCTGATGTCGATCATATGGAGGTCATGGGTGGCGGAGATGACGGTAACGCCGCGCTCCTTGTTCATCTCCCGCAGCAGCTCGATGATCTCCTTACCGGTCCGCAGATCGAGGTTGGCCGTGGGCTCATCGGCGAGGATGATGTCCGGGTCGTTGGCCAGGGCTCGGGCGATGGCGACGCGCTGCTGCTGGCCGCCGGAGAGCTCGGAAGGCCGGTGATGTAGGCGGTCGCCCAGACCGACCCGCTCGAGAAGGGCTCGGCCTCGCTGAAGCTGCTCATCGGTGGAGAGCCCGGCGAAGACCATGGGCAGAGTGATGTTCTCCAGAGCGGTCATGACGGGGATCAGGTTGAAGGCCTGGAAGATGTACCCGACCGTTCGGCAGCGGATCCACGCTAGCTCGGCGGCATCGAGCTGGGCCATGTCCGTCTCGTTAATGAAGACGGTACCCTCGCTGGGCTTATCCAGCCCCCCGACCATGTTGAAGAGGGTGGATTTGCCCGACCCCGAGGGGCCCATAATCGAGATGTACTCGCCCCGCTTGATGTCCAGGTCGACGCTGTCCAAAGCTCGCAGGGTCTGGTCGCCCATAGCGTAGATTTTGGTGAGCTTGCGGGTCCGAACTACATAATCCTCGAATTGTGACTCGCGTGCCGCTTCCGCTGCCATTCAGTCTTCCCTCCGCCGCCACACCGGGCGGCTCCGTGATATTCGATCCCCTTCGCTTTCGCCCCGCTCAGACGTCGGTCCTCAGGGCCGCCGCGGGTGGGAGCTTCGCCGCGCGCGCCGCGGGCAGGGCGGCGGCGAGGACGGAGATGAGGATGCCGATACCCACCGCGTACAGGAAGTGTGTGCCCATGTAGCCCCAGTCCATGCCGAAGAAGTCGCCCGCCTGGCGCTTGAACAGGCTGACCAGCATCAGGATGAGGAAGCCGCCGACCCCGCCGATGATGGCGCCCACGCCGCCGAGCATCCCCGACTCAATCAGAAACAACTCCACGACGAACCGGTCCACGGCGCCCAGACACTTCATGGTGCCGATCTCCCGGTACCGCTCGGTCACGGCCATGAACATGGAGTTGGAGATACCGACGGCCGCCACTAGTAGAGACATGATGACAAGCCAGTTGTTTCGCATCTCTTCATCGGGTTCCATCTCGACGCCGGCGCCATGCATGATAGCGATGTTCGTCCAGACCGACACGAGGAAGGCGATACCCAGGCAAGTGCCCGCGGCGGTGATCATCGCGCGGCCGAAACGAACCTGAATGCTCTTCCAGCTAATCTCGAGGGCGACCCGGGGCGGTAGGGAGACCTTCCCTACCTTCCATGATCCCGTCTGGCTTGCCAACGGTTACACCACCGCCTCGTTAGTCTCTCTCCATGGGAGAACGGGCAGCCTCCCCGCTGCGCCGCACCGCGGCCGGAGGCACTCAGGCATTCTCCGGTCCCTCACGCAGTTCCTCCGTGTTCTCCACGTCCTCGTCCCCGTCCTGCTCCTCGTCGTCCTCCTCCTGATCCCGCTGCACGGCGAAGGCCATCAGGCCCCGCTTCCCCAGGGTCTTCAGGTAGGTGGTAAGGGAGAGCATGGCCTCCCGGTGGCTGAGCTTGTAAGCGCTACGGATCTCGTTGCAGACATCCTCAACGGTGCGCTCGCCATCGCAGAGCCGCCATACGTGGCTCCCCATGACGTCGAGCTGGAGCTGGCGGTTCTTGTCGGGCAGCATGAGTATGGGGCGGAGGAACTTCACGGCTCCGCCCTTGGGCGGCGGCACCGATAGCAGCACCTCGGGCCCTTGATCGCCGTCGACCTCCTCCCACTCCACATCGGGGTTCCGGATGGGAACGGCGCCAAGGGACTCGTCCCGGGTCAACTGCCGCCGGTTCTTGGCGACGATGAAATCGTTCAGCCACTGCACGCTCGCGTGCCTCCTCGAGAGAGGGCTACAGGTCGGCCCTCATCAGGTCCAGGGTCTCGGACACGGTGACCGAGCCGGTGATGGAGTCGCCCGTGTCGGTTTTGTCCAGCAGGTCGAGGGAGACCTCGGCCTCCCGCCGGACCTCGCCCACCTCCGGGGCCAGCCAGATCTTCACCGATCCCGTGGCCGTGGTGTCGCCCAGATCGAAGCCCGCGGCCGTGGTGGGCGTCAGCTCCAGCAGCACGCAGCCGGAGTAGTCGCCCGCGTCGGTGGTGACCGACGCGCCCGTCGTGAGGGTTCCGCGGCCCGAGACCGTGGCCCGGCCCATGTCGAAGGGGCCGGCCATGTACTCGGCGCCATCGACGACCTCCGAGGGGAGCCAGAGGCCCGCGTCGCTGCCGGTGCGCGACAGGCCAGCCGGGGCTTGCTCTAGGGGGATGGAGCGCTCCCAGGTCCGCTCGCCGGCCAGGTCGGGATCATCGGCTTCGACAAACACCGTCTCGGTCTCGGTCAGGATGTACTCGCCGTCGGTCGTAGCCGCCAGTCCACGGATAAGGGTCCCCGTCTGGGTGACGACAGATTCGTCGGTCATGTCGCCGATGGTGGTGCGTCGGGTGGTGGTACGCTCCACGGTGTACTTCCATTCGGCGCCATCGACGAGGGGGAAGTACGGGCTGCCCGCGGCGCCGCCGGCGGCCAGGACCACCTCGGGCACCGTTACCTCGACATCGGTGGGCTCGGACGCAACGGGCACGGTGGCGGGGGCGTAGCCGTCGGCAACGACCTGCAGTGTCGTCGGCACTGGGAGCACCTGGGGGAGGGCGAAGGAGCCCTCGGCGTCGGTGGTCACGTCGGCGGCGGCGTCCTCGCTGGAGACCACGGCGTCGCCCACGGGATCGCCTTCCTCGTCGACCACGGTGCCCCGCAGCGTAACTAGGTTGCCGGCGTCGCTGATGATCACGCCCGCCTCGCCGGCGCTGATGTTGTCGATGAGGTCCACGCCTCGGGTGTACCGGCCGTCGCCATCCATGTCCACCACGATGTCGTACTGACCGGGCAGCATGGGCTGGGGCCACGCGAGCACGCGGGTGAAGCCGGCCGGGTCGATGGCCGGCGGAGCCACCTCCATGCTGCGGCGCGAGACGAGCTCATCGCCATCGGACCACTCGGGGCGGTGGACGACCACCTTGATGGCGCCGCCGATGGGGCCCAGATCGCTGCCCGAGGTGGGGGCGCCGAACACGTACAGCGATTCGTCACTGCCCAGCTCGCTGCGGGGTCCGGCGGAGTAGACGTCCTCGCCGCATGCCAGGCGAGTCACCAGGTCGGTCTCCTCGCGCACAAGCGGCTCCTCGGCGACCACGAAGCCCGTGGTCCAGCCGCCCGATACCACATCGTCGGGGGAGAGGGTGCCGTCGTTGTCCAGGTCCAGCACCACATCATAGGCGCCGGCCACATCGGGGGCCGGCCAGGCCTCCACGAGCAGCTTGCCGCCCGCGTCGGTGGTGCCCTCGATGACTCGTCCGTTGGCCGGGTCCAGGCCGTCGCCGTTCTGCCATGCTTGGCTGTCGGGCACGATGAAGATGGGCACTTCAGTGCTAGGCGGCAGCTTGCGGGCGCTGACCCAGACGGTATCCTCGCCGTTCTTGGTGAACCGCAGAACGGGCCGTCCCGTGGGGTCGCTGGCGTGAACGATGGGCCGCGAGCCCTCGCGCACGATGAACCTCGAGCGTCCCACCTCGGTGCCGCCATCGGTCACCAGAATGGTGTACTGGCCCGTGCCGTCGCCGGTCATGAGCCCAACGGCCCGGGCGATGGCGGTGGCGGGGATCTTGCCCTCGTCATCGGAGACCAAGGTACCGTTGACCACTAGCGGTCCAATGGCTGAGCCCGGCGGGCCACCCGGTCCGGGAGGTGGCGGGGTGGCGGCCTGGTCGGGCTCCGTGGGCTCCTCCGAGAGCTCGCCGCTGGGATCGTCGGCCAGCTCATCGGCGGTGGTCAGGATCGGCTCTTCCTCCTCCGCCCCGGGCTCCGAGGCGGGCTCGGTCGGCGGGGTGTCCGCCGGTGAGACGGGCTCATCCATGCCGTCGGGCGTCGCCGAAGGCTGGGCGAAGGGTCTTGGGGTCGGCTCGGCTTCGAGTAGGTCCTCGTCGCTCGGAGCCGCCATATCC
>WJIW01000434.1 GCA_014730065.1 Armatimonadia bacterium
ACGACCGTCGAAGGGAGATCGACTGCCGATGAGATTCGCTGCACCTCACCCGAGCCGACCCTTCCTACGCACCATCCTGCTAGCCTTGGCCCTGACCACACTGGCCACCCTATCCGCTCTCGCCCAGAACGAGGGCACCCTCTCCACGACCCAGGGCGCGTCCATCAGCGACGAGACGCTCCGGGATCTGCTCGACGAGCACATCCCCACGAACAACGCCCATAGCAGCTTGGTCGTGCTGACCCAGTGCTATGGCGGCGACACGGCCAATGACCTGACCGGCCGCGACAACACCGCCGTCCTCTCCGCCACCAGTGAGGGAGAGACCGCGGTCTACGGCGGGTACGACAACGACGCCGCCGCGGCGCTACGGCCCGGCAAGGGCCGGACCAGCGATACCGTCCACGACGCCGGCGTGGCCGGCAAACACGCCAGCGAGACGCCCACCAAGTCGGGCGACGCCGTCTCCCTGGAGGACACCAGCGAGACCGGGGACATCCGCAGCCGGCACGTTCTGGTCTACGCCGGGCAGCCCGACTCCCGCGCGGGCCGCGACAACGACCAGCGCGACACCATCGAGAGCAACTTCGCCGGCAAGACCAACACCACCGTCACCACCGTGGGCGGCGACGGCACGGGCGGCTGGGATCACGCCGGCAGCCGGGCTGGCCTCACGGACGCTCTAGAGGCCATCAGTGAGCAGATGAACGAGAACGAGCAGTTCATCCTCTTCGTCACGGACCACGGCGACCTGCACCCCACCGCCAAGAACGTCTCCGTCCCCGCCGAGACCGACCAGCTCATCGAGCTGACCGTTCCCGACTACCTGGTGCTGGACATGCTCGGCACCACGGTCAACGACGACTACACGGGCTTGTCCTTCTACATCGAGGAGGACACCTTCGACCCCGAGTCGGTGGCCCCGAGCTTCCTGTGGCTGACCTTCGAGGGGAACCCCACCCAGTATGCCGTCAGCTCCGTGGACTTCGTGGACATCAACGATGATGGCCAGATCCAGGGCGATGGCGAGGGCTACCTCTGCACCATCCCCGTCCCCGAGCAGGTGCTCCTCGCGGGCGCCGGAGCGGGTGCGCATACCGTCTCCGTGGAGGTCCATAACAACCGGCCCCTGCCCTTCGCCCCCGACAAGATGCGCGTGGACAGCGGACCCATCCCCAAGGGCGAGAACGGCAGCTTCAACCCCCAGGCGGGTCCCGGACCCAATCCGCCCAGCGCGGGAACGCTGACCTCCAGCACCCGGAGCCTGCCCGCCGTTCAGGCCAGCTTCATCTCCGACAGCCCGCTCAGCGTCACGGGCCTGGCCGCATCGGCCAGCTTCGTCAACACCCGTCCCGCCCGTAGTTACGTGGCCAGCGCCTACCAAGACACCAACGCCAACGGCCAGGTGGATGAGGGAGAGCCGCTGCTGGGCACCGATGGGTTCAGCTCCGACGAGCCCACCATCGGCATCGAAGAGGTCTCGGTCATCTGGCCCTCGGGCGACCAGGTGCGCGTGCTGCTGACCGTTGGCGCCGAGGCCCAGGCCACGCCAACCCAGACGGCGCTGCTCGGCCTCGGCGGGCTCGCGGTACTCGGGATCCTACTGCCCGTCTCGCTGCCCCTGATCAGGCGCCGCGGAGGGGTGTGGCTGGGCGTAACGGGCCTAGTCCTCGTTCTGGCCATCGCCGCTCTTGTGCCCGCGTGCGCGACCACCAGCCCCGGTACGACCGAGGGCAGCGAGACCTTCACCGTCAGCCTCACGGGGGTGACGGCAACCAACGCCGACACCGGGGCCCCCGAGACTGTGGACGGCCTACCGGTGACCGGAGCCACGATCACGGCTGAGTAGGGCGTGCTAGTCAGCCCTCTCGACCGGCAAGGGTGGGGCCCGGCAGAGCCTCGGGCACGTGACAAGAAAGGAGCCGCCATGCACCTCATAGCCACAGCCGCTCTCTGCGCATCATTCATGCAGGCGCCGACGGACCAGCCGACCATCGAGGTAACGGTGGACGCCGAAGGGGGCCTCTGGGCCTTGGCCGACGCCTACGCCGCTTCACTGGGCGGGTACTCCGAAACCCTGGAGGTCCAGGGAATCGTCACCGTGTGTGTGGGCGAGCGCTGCATCCCCCTCCGGATCGGCGAGAGCGCCCGGGTCGATGGCGACACCGCCTGGATCCGCGTCGACCGTGCCGCCCGCATCGTGTCTGGCGACCCCGCCGGGCCCGCCACCGGGCTCTCCGCCGGCGACCGCGCCCCGAGCTTCACGCTCAAGTCGTTGGCGGGCGATCCCGTGAGCCTGGAGGAGTACCGCGGCCGCAAGCTCCTGGTGTTCGCGTGGGCTAGCTGGTGAGGGTGTAGGGAGCAACTGCCCGGGTGGCAGTCTTTCTACAGCGAGCACCATGGCGAGGGGTTCGAGATCCTATCCATCGCCATGGACGCCCAGGGGGCCGAGGTGGCCCGGCCGTACCACGAGGCCGCCGATGCCGAGTTCACAACCGTTGTCGACCAGCATGGCCGATTCGGCTCCCTATATAGCCTGCGCGCCGTTCCCTTCGGGGTGTGGATCGATGAGAACGGCATCATCGTGCGGCCGCCCCACAACATCAACGTGGGCGACGAAGAGACTCTCGAGAAGCTGAGTGACTGGATCGCCGGCGAAGGCGTGACCTTCGGGGGCGCCGCCCCCACTCGCGACAACTCGGATCCAGCCATCCGTGAAGCCGACTTACGCTTCGAGCTGGGTAGTCTGCTGCTCGAGCAGAACCAGCCCGAGGAAGCGCTGGAAGAGTGGCGCCACGCCCTGAAGCTGGACCCGGAGAACTGGATCATCCACAAGCAGATATGGGCCGTGGAGAACCCCTCCGCATTCTACGACGGCAACGTGGACTACGACTGGCAACGCGCGCAGCTCCAGCGCGAGGGCACGGAGTAGCTCTCTCGTCGAAGCGGCGGCTGGTGGGGCTGGTCCGCGTGGGTCACTCTGGTCGTGCTCCCGGCGTGCCAGAGCCTCATCGGGAGGGCTACCCCCGATTCTTCAGT
>WJIW01000435.1 GCA_014730065.1 Armatimonadia bacterium
AGGGGGGATGGCTGGTAACCGAATTCCTGACACTCCGCAGCGAACCCCCACGCTAGCCTGCGGGCAGCGCTGGGTGGTGAGGGGCACCAAGGCGGAGCAGGCATTGATGCAGACGTCGATTCAGGACAGGAGATGAACCGCATGAGAAGAGCACGTGGCTTCACCCTGATCGAGTTGCTCGTCGTCATCGCGATCATTGCCATCTTGGCCGCGATTCTGTTCCCCGTCTTCGCCAAGGCCCGAGAGAAGGCCCGCCAGACGAGCTGCCTGAGCAACGTGCGTCAGCTCGGGACCGCCATGCTGTCCTACGCCCAAGACTATGATGAGAATCTGCCCTTCTGGAACTGGGGCAATCGCCCGTGCGGGGGCAGCGCCTTCCCTGACGGCACGCCCAATGGCCCCGTCACGCCCATGGTCATCTGGTACGCAGCGATCCAACCCTATGCCAAGAACGTGCAGCTCCTGGAGTGCCCTTCGGAGCGGAACCGTGGCAAGTGCGCAACCGATCCCGTTGCTTGCCCCTGGACCGCCGACATTCCGCGCGTTCACTACGCCTACAACGAGCCTATCTCCACCGGCGCCTTGGGCTGCTGTGGGGGCAAGAAGGGGCTGGGCGCGCTTCAGTGGCCCGCCGAGACCCTTATCCTGGGCGATGGCAGGAACAACCTAGGGGGATGGGACGCGAACGACATGCATATCCTGGTCCGCTACGCCTTGCCTACGCAGGACCTGTGCGTCGGCTGCGGCGGCACCGTCCCGGATAACGCCGAGGAGTACACGGCACACAACGGTGGGAGCAACCTGAATATGGCCGACGGCCACGCCAAGTGGTTCCGCTGGGACAACATCAGGACGATCGAGTTCGGTGGGTCACTCCGCTACCGCACTTGGCAGATTCGCTAGCTGGGGTCCTGGACTGGGTTGCGCCTTCGGGCGACTGAAAGGGGAGTTGGCAGACGTGTCGAGTCGAACCAAGCGTCTTGTGTTGGTTGCAGTTACTATGATGTACATCATGGCGGTCTTCGCGGTATGCCTCGTCGGCTGTGGAGGCGACAGTGGCGGTGCCGATGGCGAGGAGCAACAGGCGGTGCCCGCTGACGAGAAAGCCATGATGGCGAAAGGCTATGAGATGGGTGCCGAGAACGCCAAGTCCAAGAAAGCCGGAGGCATGAGCGGCGGCACCGGATCCCAGAGCGGGAACTAGGTCGGGTGCGACCGGCTGATGGAGAGAGCGGCCGCGCCTTCGGGCGCGGCCGCTCTTGATGTGTACGATAAGCACGCTGACGCTACCAGAAGTGAGGGTCCGTCACGGGCGTTCGTGGCGCCCGCCGTCTACGGCTCCTTGGTGCCGATGCAGAAGCACAGGCCGTCGGGCGCCCGGACGAAGAACACCCGGTAGTGGCCACTGGGCTGATCGTCGATGCGCTCCTCGGAGATGTCCTGGCCCGCCTCGGCCAAGGACTGGCGGATGGCCTGCACGTCGCTAACGCCGATGTAGCACGAGCTGTTGTGGGGATCGCCTCCGTTCTCGGCGAGGCGGATCGAGACGCCGTCTCGTGTGAGGGTGACGCTCCGGGGTGGGCCAGCCTCCATAGGCCCCGCCGTCATGCCGAGGTGCTGGATGTAGAAGGGCAGCGCTGCCTCCAGGTCGGGTACCGGCAGATCCATGGCATCGGTATCGCCGATGGGGCTAATCTCCTCAAAGCGGATCTCGGGCATCAGTGACCTCCCGTCTCAACGTGGGTGGGCTCCTTGCCGTACCTGGCGAGTAGCTCGTCCCATTCCGGCTCGCCCATGGGGAAGGGATCGATGAAGCCGGTGTCCGCGCCCGCGCCCAGAAGCACTTCCAGAGTGTCAAGGTACTGCGGGCGTAGGTGGGTGATCCGGTCATGGCCCCCGCCGCCCTCGTTGGCGCACCAGAAGGAGCCATGTAATGCGCAATCGAGGGGAGTGCCTCCGTAGTCGTTGAGGGCCTCCAAGTCGGCGCCACGCTCGGCGAGGAGTGCAACCACATCGGCCCGTCCGCGCCATGCGGCTTGGTTGATCGGGGTCCCGAAGCCGCCCCGAGCCTCGATGGGGAAGCCCAGGTCGAGCATCAGTTCGACAGCCGCCATATGGCCCGCTTCGGCGCTCTCGGCGAGCCCGGCAAGCAGTCTGGGCGGCAGATTCCCTACGAGTTCCGCGTGTGCGGCGGCGAGCTCCTCGGCTGCCTCGCGATCTGCCCGGACGCACGCGCCGAGGAAGGCGATGGCGGGGTCGGGCTCGTGGGAGAAGCCGCGCCGCTCCAGGGCCCGCTGAGCTGCTTCGTGGCCGTGGCGCACCGCGAGCGAGTAGGCGTCGAGACCGTCGGCATCGACGATGGCCGGATCGGCGCCAGCATCCAGCAGCATCTCGAAGATGGCCTCGCTCCGGCCATTGCGGATGGCGTGATGCAAGCGTGTTCCTGGCGGCCCGGCGCCGGCGCCGAAGTTGGGGTCGGCGCCATGGGCCAGCATCAGGCGCACGCCGGCGGGGTCCTCGAAGTCGAGCTTCCTGGCCAGGCAGTAAGAGACCTTGTCGCGCTCGGCTCCGGCGTCCAGCAGCAGCTCCAAACATCGGTTATCTTGGTGCTCACAGGCGTGATAGAGGGACTCGGGTCCAAGCCCGGGGGCCGAGTCATTGGGGTCGGCTCCGGCCTCCAGCAGCATGTGCGTCAGGGCCGGATGGTTGTTGATGCCCGCGGCTCCGTACAGAGCGGTCTGTCGCGCGTTGGGGTCCTCGCCATCCATGTAGTAGGCGTTGGGGTCGGCTCCGTGGCCGAGCAGAAGCCGGGCGATCCGGACTGCCCCCTCGCCCTCGTCAGGGCCGTGCCTGACCAGCCGGGAGTGGGTTACGTACAGTATCGGCACCCAGTCGTGGGGCCCACCGGGTGTGAGGGCGAGCGCCGCATCCGCACGTAGGGCACGCTCGACCCAGTCGGCTCTTCCCGCCGCGCACGCGGCGTACAGGTCGTGGGTCGCCAGCGCCGGGTCGGCGTCAAGGAGCCGCAGGCCCCGGCGGTAAGCGGGGCTGCACAGGAGCTCGGTGACCCGGGCAGCTCGCTCGTGGCGGGTTGCGGCTGCCGCCTCTAGGTGCCACTTCAGGTCCGGCCAGCTCCGATAGCCCAGCTCCGTGGCTACCACGTGAAGGGCGTCGGCGAGGCACACGTGCTCGGCGATATGGTCGCCGGGGAGCGGCCTCAGCCGCGGCACCGTACGGACCCGAAGTAAGGCCTCGCCCTCGCCTTCGCGAGCCAGGCGTAGCAGTCTCTTGGCGTGTCTCTTGAGTGATTGGAGGGACTGGTTGCGTGAGTGCATTCGGCTCATCCTACCTCCTTCAGGGTGTGCCCGTGGTCCGCCTACCGGGCCGAAAGAGGTCGGTGCGCCTGTCGGTCTGCTCAGCGATACAGGGTGGGGGAGAGTCCCTCTCCGCGGACAGGAGGCGCCCCTGCGCGCCATGTCCATTGTTAGGCGAGCCTAACGTTCCTGTCAAGGTCGGGTAGTCACATGCTTACTGCCTCCACGAAGGGACTCAGGCCGGATACGCTCCGGGATGGCCGATCCGTACCCAGCCACCCGCGCCGCGCGGTCTGTCGCGCAGCCCTGGCCTACGAGTCCCCGATGCGCTACCCTCTACCCATCCCGTGCAGTTTGGCGTGATCGCGCGATGAGCAAATCGAAGGCCAAGAGCAGGGCCAAGGGGCAGAAGGCCGAGGAGCCCACCACCATCGAGTGGACGGTCCATCCGGCCAAGGACCAGCCGCTGCGAGCCATCAGCGTGGGCATCCTGATCGTCGGCACGGGCGCGACGGCGACCTGGTGGTTTCACGCCCCCATGTGGGGCGTCATCGCCACGGTGCTGCTCACGGTGATGCTTCTGCCCTTCCTGGTCCGGACGACGTACACCCTCACTCCCGATTCGATCGATGTGCAGACCGCTTTCTACTCCTTCAGCCGGCCGCTCTCGGCCTTCAAGTCCTTCGAGATGGGCCAGGGACGTGCATGGCTCTGCACCCATCGCAGCCGGACACTTCTGGACAACTACCGGGGGATGCTGCTGCTGCTCGGTCCCCACGCCGAGAGGGTGCGTGAAGCCCTGCTCGAAAGGGGCCTGGTGACGCGCAGGCCCGAGGGGCCCCAGGAGGCCGAGAAGTGAAGGACAGCGACCCCACCCGTGAACTGACGCCCGAGTACGAGTCCGCCCGGCCCCAGTCGGTCGAGGACTGGCGTGCCATCGAAGAGGTCGACCCAGACGCCGTGAACGAGCTGCAGAAGCGGATGGGGCGCCGGCTGGCGGAGATGGAGCTGGCTGTGCCCGCGGTCATCGCCCTGGAATCGAGCAAGCCCGTTACCTTCATCGTGTCCCAGGCACTGGCCGCCGGCGAGCCGATCCTGTACTGGCTCTCGGGCCTTCAGGACTACTACACATTCCGGAAGCTCATGGAGGACCGGGACCAGGTGGAGAACCTGATCCAGCAGATCGAGGCCGCCCATGATGAGCGCCGGGAGCAGCTTCTCGAGGAGAAGGCCGAGCAGCGTGAGCGCAAGGCTCGGCGCAAAGCGGCGAAGAAGCGGCTTCGCGAATGGAAACGGGCCCGCAAGCGCCGAGGGGCAGGTCTGGACTAGCGCGCGGGGAACACACCAGAGTCTAGTGGGGAAAACGGTCTGGACGCTGCGGCGATCCCCTTGGCATAATCCGACCTTCCGCCGGCAATCCGTTGCCGGCTGAATGGCCGCTCATTGGAGACACATCAACGCGCCGAGTCCCGGGCTCGGTTGGAGGCGAACATGAGCGAACCGCGTTCCATCTTGGCCACGGACTGTGGCTCGACAACCACGAAAGCCATCCTCATCGAGAAAGACGAATCGGGCTACCGACTGGCGGTGCGTGGTGAGGCGCCGACCACGGTGGAAGCGCCCTTCGAGGACGTTACCCGCGGCGTGCTGAACGCGGTCCAGGAGGTCGAGGAGCTCTCGGGCCGCACGATCCTGGACGAGAACGAGCGGATCATCAAGCCCGAGGGCGACGGCCGGCGCGGCATCGACCTCTATGTGTCCACCTCCAGCGCCGGCGGCGGCCTCCAGATGATGGTCTCGGGCGTGGTTAAGCAGATGACGGCCGAGTCGGCCCAGCGCGCGGCCCTCGGCGCGGGCGCCATCGTGATGGACGCCCTGGCCCACAATGATGGGCGCCTGCCCCACGAGCGTATCGCCCGGATCCGCTCGCTTCGGCCGGACATGATCCTTATGTCCGGCGGCACCGATGGCGGTACCGTAACCCATGTGGCCGAGATGGCGGAGATCATCGCGGCCGCCGATCCTCGTCCCCGGCTGGGGGGAGGCTACAACCTGCCCATCATCTTCGCGGGCAATGTGGAGGCTCGGGACCTGGTCTCGGAGCAGCTAGACAAGAAGTCGGAGCTGCACATCGTCGAGAACATCCGCCCAACGATGGACGAGGAGAACCTGGATCCGGCCCGGGACATGGTCCACGAGCTGTTCATGGAGCACGTGATGCAGCAGGCTCCGGGCTACAACAAGCTCTCCACGTGGACCGACGCGCCCATCATGCCCACCCCCGCCGCCGTTGGCGCCATGACCGAGACGGTGGCTCACCGCGAGGAGATCCAGGTCGTGGGCGTCGACATCGGCGGGGCCACCACCGACGTCTTCTCCGTCTTCGAGGGCGAGACCGAAGACGAGGACGAGGAGCCCGAGCTGGTCTTCAACCGGACGGTTAGCGCGAACCTAGGCATGAGCTACTCGGTCAGCAACGTGCTGGTGGAGGCGGGCGTGGACAACGTTCTCCGGTGGACGCCCCTGGACATCGACGCCGCCGGCCTGGGTAACCGGATCAAGAACAAGATGATCCGGCCGACGACCATCCCGCAGACCCTGGAGAGCCTCATGGTCGAGCAGGCCATCGCCAGAGAGGCGCTGAGGCTCGCCTTCGAGCAGCACAAGCAGCTCGCCACGGGTCTCAAGGGCATTCAGCAGCACCGGACCATCGACCAGGCCTTCGACCAGACCCTGTCGGGCCAGACCTTGGTGGACCTGATGGACCTGGATCTGATCATCGGGTCGGGCGGGGTCCTGTCGCACGCGCCCCGGCGCCAGCAGTCGATGCTGATGATGATCGACGCCTTCGTACCGGAAGGCATCACACAGCTCGCTGTTGACTCCATCTTCATGATGCCCCAGCTCGGCGTTCTGGCCGAGCTTCACCCCGAGGCCGCCATGCAGGTGTTCTGGCGCGACTGCCTCATCCCCCTGGGCAACTGCATCGCCCCCGTGCCTGCCAAGGCCAGGCCGGGCGACGTTCTGGCCCAGGTTACCTTGGCGGGGAAGACCCACGAGGTCATCGCCGGGGAGATGCTTCTGATCCCCAGCACGGGCCAGGAGAAGACCGAGGTTACCGTGGAGCCCGCCCGCGGAGTGGATGTGGGTGAGGGACGGGGCCAGACGGTGACCCGCACCATCCGGGACGATGGCGTGGTTGGCACGGTGCTCGACGGTCGCGGCCGCCCGCTGGACCTGCCCGAGGATCCCGCCGAGCGCCGCGAGCTGCTCTGGAAGTGGATTCGGGCCCTGGACATCTATCCCGAGGAATAGCGAGGAGAAGCTCTATGGCGCACGCCTACACGCCCGGCCTACAGGTCACCCCCCACACCATCCTGCGCAAGGAGCGGATCCTGCCGCTGAAGGGCGAGGTGCTGGTCAAGGAGGGCGACAAGGTCAACGGCACGGACATCGTAGCCCGCACGGAGCTACCCGGCGATGTGGACATCGTCAATATGGCCTACGAGCTGGGGAGCGACCCCAAGGAGATGAAGGCCAAGATGACGGTGGACGAGGGCGACCCCATCGAGGCCGGGCAGGCCATCGGCAAGACCTCGTCCTTCTTTGGCCTTTTCAAGCACCAGGTCAACGCCCCCAATGACGGCACCATCGAGACCATCTCCGAGGTCACGGGCAAGGTGCTCATCCGGCGGCCGCCCCTGCCTGTGGAGGTTACGGCGTACATCGACGGCACCGTGGTCGACGTTCGTCCGGAGGAGGGCGTTACTGTCCAATCGCCGGCGGCTTTCATCCAGGGCATCATCGGCGTGGGCGGGGAGGTGCAAGGTCCCCTCAAGATCGTCGTCGACAGTGCCAACGATATGCTCTCACCGGACCTGATCGGCGAGGACTGTGCCGATGCCGTGGTGGTCGGGGGCCGGCTGGTGACCGCCGAGGCCCTCAAGCGCGCCCAGGAGGTGGGCGTGGCAGCCGTGGTCGTCGGAGGCATTCATGATGTGGACCTGGAGGGCTACCTCGGCTACGCCCTGGGTGTGGCCATCACGGGTCACGAGGAGCTGGGCACGACGGTGGTCGTTACCGAGGGCTTCGGCGAGATCCAGATGGCCGACCGGACCTTCCAGCTGCTGAAGGACCACGAAGGCGATCTCGCTTCCTGCAATGGAGCGACCCAGATCCGGGCCGGCGTCATCCGGCCCGAGGTGGCCATTCCCCTCAAGGGCGAGGCCGAGGAAGTGGAGGAGGCCGACGGCTCCATGGCCGTGGGCGACACCGTGCGGATCATCCGCGAGCCAAACTTCGGGATCCTGGCCGAGGTCACGGCCCTCCCTCACGAGCTGATCGCGGTCCCCACCGAAGCGAAGGTGCGGGCCCTGACGGTGAGGTTGCCCGACGGCTCCGATCTGACTCTGCCTCGGGCCAACGTGGAGGTTATCGTCTCGTGAGCCAGAACGTGACCAGATCGATCGACTCCGACGCCGAATGGAGGGACGCATGAGGTTCCTCGAGGGAAGGCCCGCTTGGGTGGCGGGTATGCTGATGGTGGCTCTTCTGGTGGCGGGCCTGTCCGCCGCCGTTCTGGCCCAGACCGACCCGGCACCGCCGGAGCCCGCAGCGGCCGATGAGGCCGAGACGGGTGCGCCCGATGTCCCCGGAGCCGGGACGGAGATATGGCAGCCGGAGGTCACCGCCGAGCCCGATCCAGCCGCCGACG
>WJIW01000436.1 GCA_014730065.1 Armatimonadia bacterium
CCCTTCTACATCCTCCGCTTCAACGCATGGCTCGCGCCGTACGATCTGGGCGTCTCCGAGGAGCTGGAACTTCGAGTGGTGCCGACGGAGGAGGAAGGGGTGCTGGGCGCCGAAGCCAAGATCTACCGGGTCAGTGGTGAGCCCGGCGCATGGGTCCGGTCCACCCGGGCGTTCCTGTACCAGCTTCGTAGGCAGTTCCTGCTGTGGCGCAGCTTCTCGCCCGACGAGAAGACGCGCTACCACGAAGCGGGGGAGGAGGTGACGGCGGTTGGCGAAGCGAGTCGAGCTGGGTGAGGATCTAGAGGAGTATAGACAACTCCTCGATGTGCCCTCGGAATTCGAAGACGGCTTCAACCTGCGCACGGTCCTTGGCGCCCTCTTCATCGGCTTCGTGATGATGCCGGCGTCGATCTACCTCTTCCTGGTGGCGGGCCAGCAGCTCGGGGAGGCGGCCCAGTGGACCACCCTGATTCTATTCACGGAGATCGCCAAGCGGTCGTTCTCCACTGTGCGCAAGCAGGAGATCTTCATCATCTTCTACATGGCCGGCGGGCTGGCGGCCGCCCACGGCGGGCCCTTCGGGAACATGATGTGGCACCAGTACCTGCGTCACGCGCCCGCCGCGGTGGGGTTCGGCATCGCCGACCGGATCCCCGAGTGGGTCGTGCCCGTCGGCGATTCCGCTGCGCTCGCCCAGCGGACGTTCCTCCACCAAGACTGGCTCTGGCCCATCGGGATCAGCCTGTTCCTGGTAGTCATGGGGAAGCTTCAGTGGCTTGGTATGGGGTACGGCATGTTCCGCTGGACCTCCGATGTGGAGAAGCTGCCCTTCCCCATGGCGCCGGTGCAGGCCCTGGGGATCATCGCCGTATCCGAATCCACGGGCAAGGAGCAGACCTGGCGCTGGCGGCTGCTCTCCACGGGGGCGGTGATCGGCCTCATCTACGGCTTTTTCTGGGTTGGCATACCCGCTTTGACGTCCACCGTGGCGTCAGAGCCCTTCCAGCTCATCCCGATTCCATGGATCGATCTGACGCCCAATACTCAGAAGATCCTGCCCGCCGCACCCACCGGCATCTCCACCGATCTGCGCCTGGTCATCATGGGCGCCGTGGTGCCCTTCTGGGCGGTCGTGGGCCAGAGCATTGCCGCGGGCGTCACCCTGTTCGTCAATCCCCTGCTTTACAAGATGGGCTACATGACCACCTGGCGCGAGGGCATGGACACCATCAACACCGACTTTGCCGCCCAGGTGGACTTCTGGATCAGCTTCCGCATCGGCCTGGGCATCGCGTTCTTCGTCTACAGCGTTGGCCATATGGTCTGGGTATGGCACCGGAACCGGCGGGATGGGGTCAACATCGAGCGGAGCTACCGTCCGCCACCGGGTAGGGGGGATCTACCCATCTACCTGGTGGTGACGTTCTTCGTGGTATCGACGCTGGGGATCACGTGGCTGTGCCATCGGCTGGTGCCCACATTCCCGGTGTGGTATCTGCTTGTCTTTGGCTTCATCATCACCCCCGCCGAGTCGCTGATCTCAGCCCGGATGCTGGGCATGGCGGGCCAGTGGATGGGCATTCCCATGCTGCGGGAGGGTACCTTTATTCTGAGCGGGTACCGCGGGGTGGACATCTGGTTCGCGCCCATTCCCCTGGCGGATCTGGGCACCACGGCCCAGTATTTCCGTGTGGTGGAGCTGACGGGCACCAAGATCTGGTCTGTGATCAAGGCCGATGCGGTGATGACCCCCATCCTGATCATCAGCGGGCTGCTATTCTGGCAGTTCGCCTGGAAGCTGGCGCCGATCCCCTCGAACCAGTACCCCGACGCCGAGAAGACCTGGCCGCTGCGTGCCCTCCACAGCACCTTCTGGATGACCGCGACGGCCACCGAGGGGGAGTCGCCCTTCCTGAAGGCCTTCAGCTTCGGCAAAGCGGCCTTGGGCTTCGGGGTCGGCCTCACCAGCCTCACCGGGCTCTCGGCGCTACGGCTCCCGGTCACCCTTGTGTACGGATTCATCAACGGTATGGGCATCCTGCCCCATATGATCCTGCCCCAGCTCGCCGGAGCACTGCTCGGGAAGTTCTACATGGAGCGCCGGCTGGGTCGCTCGGAGTGGCGACGGTACTCGGTGGTGGTGCTCGCCGGCTACGGCTGCGGTATGGGGCTGATCGCCTTGGGTGCGTCGGCCATCGCCATGATCACGAAATCGGTATCCACTCTGCCGTACTAGCACCATCGCGAGGGAGGTGACGAACGCTGGCAACGGAGCACCGGACCGAGGATACGACCATCGCCCCCGAGGACCTGGTCACTCGGGGCAAGGAGCGGGCACGCGTAACGCCCCGGGCGATCATCATGGGCATCGCCTTCTCCATCTTCAACGCCTATTGGGTGGCGGTGATGGAGGTCCGGTGGTACGTGCTCGACGGCACCTGCCTGCCGCTGTTCGTCACCCCCGTGTTCGCGCTCCTGCTGCTGGCCTTCCTGAACTACGGTGCCCAGCGCATCGCCCCGAAGTGGGCTCTCAAGCCCGCCGAGATCCTGGTTGTGTATGTGATGATGGTTGTGTCGTGCGCCATGGTGGGCCACGACACCATCGCCAACCTCATCGGAACCATCGGCCACATGCACCAGCACGCCAGTCGGGAGAACCAGTGGCTCAGCCTGTTCGGCGACCACTTCCCCGACTGGATGTGGGTGAGCAACGACAGAACCCTGGCCCGCTTCTATGAGGGCGGGAAGCGGATGCCCTTCTTCGACTTCTTCAGTCCGGGGCTGCTGAGCGGCTGGATGCCGGCCCTGGCCATCTGGGTTGGGTTTTTCGCCGTGGCGACCGCGACCATGCTCTCCATCGCCCTGATCCTGAGGCGGTCCTGGATCGAGCATGAGCGGCTGGCCTTCCCCATCATCCAGCTTCCCGTAGCGGTCACGCGCAAGGAGCCCGATACCGTTCTGCTCTCGCGGCTCTTCTGGATCGGGTTCTCCATCGCCGCGTTCATCAGCATCGTGAACGGGCTGAATGTGCTTTACCCGTCGGTGCCCCGGTTCAACCGGGTCAAGCTGGTGTTCCTGAGGGACTACTTCCAGGCCCCGCCCTGGAACGCCATGGATGCCCGTCTCGGCGCCTATCCCTTCGGCGTGGGGCTGGCTTACTTCCTACCCACCGACCTCAGCTTCTCGTGCTGGTTCTTCTTCCTGGCCCGGACCGCCCAGCAGGTCTTCCGCGCCCAGAGCGGCCTGCTGACGGCGGACTACTTCGGCGAGCAGTCCATGGGCGCGTGGCTGGTGCTGGTTGTGGTGCTGCTGTGGGGGAGCTGGAAGCAGCTTCGGGGGCTCTCGCGCCGGGCCGTGGAGCAGGAGATGCACCGAGAGCCTGGAGATGTGCTTCGTCGCCGACTTGCCATTGCCGTGGCCATCACTGGGTTCGTTGCCATGGTGGCCTTCGCCCATGCCGCGGGGCTTCGGCTGTTCTTCGCCGTTCTCTTCTTCGCCCTCTACTTCGGCCTGGCTATCGCCATCACCCGGGTCCGAGCGGAGATGGGCGCGCCCCATGAGATCTACTTCGTCCAGCCCCGGAGCATCATCGCGACCACCTTCGGGAGCAACTTCTTCATCAATGGCGCGGGCCCGTTCGCGGGCGGGCACCAGTCCGATCTGGCGATCATGTCCTCGTTCTTCTGGCTCACCCGGGGCAACCGGAACCACCCCATGCCCAATTACCTGGAGGCCCTGAAGATCGGCCAGACCATGAACATGCCCGTGGGGTCGATGACCTTCGTGCTGATCCTCGGGACCGTGGTCTCTCTGATCGCCGCCGTCTCGGCGAACCTGCATATCCCGTACTTCTACGGCGGCGTGGCCAAGCTCAAGGGGTTCAAGACGTGGGTGGGCGCTGAGACCTTCCAGCCGCTTCAAGACTGGCTGGTGAACCCCCGCACGCCCAGCACGGGGAGCATCAAGGCCCTCGTTTTCGGGGCCGTAGTGGCACTCTCGCTTTCGTATCTGAGGGTCCGGTTCGTGGGGTTCCCCTTCCATCCCGCGGGCTACGCCTTGGCGACCAGCTTCGCCCTCGACTACTTCTGGTTCAGCTTCTTCGTGGCATGGCTGGTGAAGGCGGCGATCCTCCGGTGGGGCGGTCAGAAGTCCCATCGCAATGCCGCGCCCTTCTTCCTGGGGTTGATCGCCGGCGACTACTTCCTCGGCGCCTTCTGGTCCCTGTACGGGATGTTCAAGGACGTCGAGGTGTACCGTATGTACATCTGATGCTCCCGCGACCGAACCGCTCAGTCGGTCGCGCGTCCAACTCTGTGACCATATCCGCGCGTCGAAGGGATGGGCCTGGCCCAATGAACAGGACTCACGCTTGGTGGCTCGTGGCGGCGGTGCTCGCGGTAGGTGTTCTCACGCTGGCCGGTTGTGGGGGCGAGGGCGAGGAGGCCGCCGGTGACGGCGAGACCGAGGTGGCCATCACACCACCCATGGACGATCAGCCGCCCGAGCCCGAGGCCCCGAAGACCGGTGGCCGGCCCATGGCCCCTCCCGGCGAGCAGCCGATGGCTCCCCCGGGTGGCGGGCCGGGTGGACCGGGTGGCCCCGGAGGTCGGGGTGGGCCAGGCGGGCCGCCACCCGCTCAGTCTGCCGAGGGCACCGAGGCGGAGATCTTCGGCCCGGCTGGCTTCCCGCGCCTGCCGGGGCTCGGGCGACCGGATGCCATGGAGTTCGAGGGCGACGAGACGGGCGGGGTGCTCCGCACGGAGATCGGCGGCCACCCGACGGAGCTGACCTATACTCCATCCGATGCCACCCCCGGCGACCTAGGGTTCGCCGTGCCCGAGGCCGCTGAGGCCTACTCCGCCTACGAGTTCGAGGGCGCGGTGCCTGAGGAGGCCGCGAAGCAGTGGCTGGCCGGGGCGGCGGAGCAGAGCGGCGGCGATCCTCCAGGCGATGAGCCGATCCCCGAAGAGGACCGCCGGACATCGGCGACCGTGGTCGTCTACACGATGGAAGGCAGCTTCGAGGATGTACAGGCTGCTCTGAAGGAGGCCTGTGGCGACGAGGCTATGGCTATGGGGCCAGTGTTGATGTCCACCGAGACTCAGGGCGCTGTGGCCACCCTCACCCCCGTGGAGGGTCAGGACCTGGTCCAGATCTCCATGGTGAAAATGGAGGCGCCCAAGGTGCTGCAGGATCTCATGAGCGGCGGCGGGATGCGCATGGGCCGGCCGGGCGGAATGTTGCGCCGCGGTCCGGGTGGTCCTGGCGGCCCCGGACGTCCTGGTGGACCCGGTGGCCCTGGTCGCGGCGGTCCGCCCCCCGGTGGCCCGGGCCAGAGCGGATAGCCGCGGCAGGCTGTGTCAGCGGTACCCCCCACGGTCTCCCTTCGGTGAAGGGGGATGGGGGGCCCGCGCGGCCTACTCTAGCACGTTGGGCCCCATGCCCATGTCGAGCCTGCCTTCTGTGGACTCAGGTGGCGCGGGCTTCTCCCACGGGATGGGCCACGGCACCAGCACATGATCTGGCTCGAGGCGGTCCTCGCCGCCGGATGTCCCACCATCATCGACGCCATCGGGGCCCGTCAGGTATAGCGCGAACGGGCGCCCTCCCTCGGGGGTGGGCCTGTAGTGAACCGGGCCGCCGGTCCATGGGTCGGAGGGTATCTCGGCACCCAGATCATCCAGGCTCTGCGGCCACTCACCGTGCTCCTTGTGGTGGGCACGTAGCAGCAGGACGGTCTCGACGCCCACCAGTTGAGCGAGCATCTGGTGGTGACGGACGTGGGCCTTGGGGAGCACTTCGAGCATCCCGACGAGAGCCTGTTTGGCACCGCCCGCCTCGGTGGGGTCGGAGGCCACTTTGGCAGCATACTCCGCCAGGCCCGACTCCGCGGGCGGCAGCTCCGCGAGCCGAGCCGCCTCTTCGTAATGCTCCTCGGCCCAGTCGCCCAAACCCTCAAGGGTGGCTTTCTCCTCCGGCGTCATGTCGTCCGTGACCGATTCGTCCCACGCGGAGGCGGACATCCGCTTCTCGGCACGGATCATCTCGGCGGGCGTGCCCAGCGAGTGCCGAATCTCGCTCAAGCGCGCGGCGTGGGCCCGCAGAGCATCGGCCGAGACGTCCAGGCCATCCATGAGCAGAGCCAGCTCCGACTCGGCGAGGATGCCGACGATGGACACATAGGCCAGCCGGTACATGACGGTGCCTCCGTGGGTCAGGCCCGCGGTGCCGGCGTAGGCGTCCTCAAGCAGCGCGATCGCCTCCGCGTCCCGGCCCTCGAGATGGTGCAGTGCGGCGGCCCCGCCCACCAGCCGGGCGATGGAGCGTGCGTCGGCTAGCTTGGGGAACACGTCGGCCATATTGCCCGCCAGGTCGGCCATGTCGCCGGTCTGTTGGGGGACGCCCCACTCCATATCGGCGAGTCGCTCGAGCAGAGCCAGGGCTTCGCGGTTGGCCTCGACGCGCTGCCTGACGATGGGAGTGAACTCCTCGATTGCCTCCTCATCGCCTGCCCGAATGGCTCTGGCGAGGGCGTAGCTATCGAGCCAGTGACGGTCATCGGCCGAGTCGTACGCATCCACCATCTCCAGGAACAGCTCGAAGCCCGCGCTGTCGTACGGCTCCGGATCCTGCTGGGCCTCGGTGGGCGGTGCGGCCCCCTGGGCGGGGGGAGGGTCCGTCTCGGCGTCCTGCTGGCAGCCGGCGGCGAGACCCGCGGCCAGCGCAAGAGCGATCCACGTGAGAGCGGGAGATCGGAGGTCCATGGGAGTGTGCGTCCTTCCGCGGTGGTCAGTAGAGGGGAGGCATCGTCGGACGGGGATGTTACGGGGCCGAGTCATGAGCCCAGGCCGTGAATGAGGCCCCACAGGCCGACCGTAGGGCGTGCTCGTGCAGGGCCGCCTCGGCCGCCTCTCGCATGTGCTGGAGTCGCGTACGATCTGCCTCACTCGCCCGAGAGCACCTCTGCCTCCCTGCACACCTTGGCCCGGAAGTGCCGGCTCAGGTCTTCGGGCGTGCGGAGGTCCGCCTGCCTGCCCAGTGCCGCAGTCAGCTGCTCCTGCATAGCCATGAGTCCGAAGAAGCCGGGCCTCCGACCCTCTTCGAACTCCACCAGAACATCCACATCGCTAGCCTCGTGAGAGTCCCGCCGCAGTATCGACCCGAAGAGCGACAGTCGTCGAATCCCGTGGCGACGCCTGAAGTCGTCGAGCTCCGATGGACCGATGCGAATGCGCCCGGTGGTCACCAAGATCCCTCCCAACCCGATTCCTCCGCCATCCTAGTGCCTCCTCCCGCAGGTCTCGCAGCCTTCTGAGCGCAATTAGGGCTGAGGACAAGGACCAAACTGGAGACCCTTGGGAGGATCGCTGATGAGCAAGTACCGCGTTGGAATCGCCGCCATGGTTCATGACCACGTCTGGGGCGAGCTGAATCACTGGAGCAAGCTGCCCAATGCCGAGCTGGTGGCCGCCGGCGACGTGAACGAGGAGCTTCGCGAGAAGGTCAAGTCGGAGTACGGCGTAACCAGCCTCTACAAGTCGTGGCAGGAGATGGTCGAGAAGGAGGAGCTCGACATCGTCCAGGCCGCGGCCGAGAACAGCGTGGGTGCCGAGATCGTGGAGGCATGCGCCGCCAAGGGTATCCACGTTATCACCGAGAAGCCCATGGCCGCCCGTCTCGAGCAAGCCAACCGAATGCTCGCCGCCGCCGAGAAGGCCGGCACCCGCCTGCTGGTCAACTGGCCGACGGCATGGCAGCCGCCGATCTACTGGATGCTGGAGATGATCCATGCGGGGGACATAGGCGAGCCCTTCTACCTGAAGTACCGGGCGGCTCACAATGGGCCCAAGGAGATCGGCTGCAGCGAGTACTTCTGGAAGTGGCTCTATGACCAGGAGCTGAACGGCGCGGGCGCCTTCATGGACTACTGCTGCTACAGCGCCGCCATGAACAGCTATATCCTCGGGCTACCGCGCCGCTGCATCGGCTTCCGGGCCAAGCTGGTCAAGGACTACGACGTGCCCGACGACAACGCGGCGATCTTGATGCACTACCCCCACGGGATGGGTGTGGCCGAGGCGAGCTGGACCCAGAAGACTGGAACCTGGTCGCCGAACCCCATCGCCTACGGCTCGGAGGGCTCCGTCGGTGTGCTGAAGGGCAAGATTGTGCTCCATCAGGAGGGCAAGGAACCCCGAGAGATCGACCCCAGCCCCATGCCGGTCGGGTATACCAACGGCCCCGAGCACTTCATCCACTGCATCGAGACGGGCGAGCCAATCCGGGGCACCTGCGACCCCGAGATCAGCCGGGACGCCCAGGCGATCCTGGAGGCGGGCCTACTGTCGGCTGACCGGGGGCAGCCCGTGTCGCCGGAGCCGTACTAGGCACGCCCGCCCCGTCAGACGCATTCGCGAAAAAACCTTGGGCCTCCGGACCGGCCCTATGGAAGTACATCATCGAGGGCGGCGCGTCCCCGGCGGTACGCGGGGGCGCCTGCCTGGTGGGGACGGATGCGCGCGAGAGGGTGAGGTGCACGTATGGCCAACCACGCGATGATGAAGCACCTGTTGGCTGCGGCAGCCTTGGCGACACTGGTCGCGGGGCTGGTGTCCTGCGGCGCCTCGGGCCCGGGCTCCACGCTGCCCTTCGATGAGGAGCCCATCGGGGGTGGCTCATCCACCCTCACCGGATCGCTGGTGGATGCCGGGGATCCGTCCCAATCCATCTCGGATGCATATGTGTACATCCCGGCGGGCTCGTCGAGCCGCGGAGCCTCCACCCGAGCCGCTTATTCTCGGGCAGCGGTCTACGCCTGGGACATCACGGATGAGGATGGCCGGTACACCCTGGAGAACGTGCCTGATGGCACCCAGACCCTGTACGTGGATCCCCCGCCGGGCAGCTCCTATGGCGCGACGCGCATCACCCTGGATGTGGATCAGGGGACCGAGAGCACCCTCCGCCTGGCCCTGCCCCCCGCCGACCTGGCAGATCGCGGCGTGAATATCACCGTTGCTCCGGCCAGCAAGACCGTCGAGCCTGGCGACACCATCACCTTCGAGGCCACCATCACCGACGATGCGGGCAGCACCCTAGGCCTCACGCCCACCTGGGTCACCACGGGCGGCATCGGCACCATTGACGAAGACGCCCTCTTCACCGCAGGTTGGAAGGAAGGCGGCGGGGGCGTGTTCGCCTACGTGGGCGAGGAGTATGGCGAAGCGGTGGTCACCGTCGCGGCCTCGGGCACTGCCGACCAGTCGCCGCCGGAGGTGGGCCTGAGCCTCAGCCCCGCCAATGGACGGGCGCCCCTCGCCGTCACGGCAACGGCAACGGCGAGCGATCCCGACGGCAGCATTGCATCGGTCTCGCTCGACTGGGGCGATGGCGAGACCTTCACAGGCACGGCCTTCCCCGAGACCCTAACCCATACGTACGCGTCGCCGGGCACCCATCAGGCGGAGGCCTCGGCCACCGATGACGACGGGCTGAGCGACTATGCCACGGTCGATCTGCGGGTGGAGTCGCCGGACAATCAGTCGCCCACCTGCTCCCTGGATGCATCGACGCTGTCGGGCACGATACCGCTGGATGTGGTCTTCGATGGCTCGGGCAGCGACCCCGATGGCTCCATCGCCACCTGGGAGCTTGATTTCGGGGATGAGAGCACGATATGGCAGAGCTCCTCGGCTCCCTCCGGGGTGACCCACACCTACTCCACGGGCGGTAACTACACGGCGCGGCTTACGGTGATCGACGACTCTGGCGGGTCGGCGAACAGCCAAGTTGAGATATCTGCCAACGATCCCGCCTACCAGAACCCCACGGCGACGCTCGGTGCCACGCCGACCACAGGCACGGCAGCCCTGACCGTGACATTCAACGGGTCAGGCGTCGACAACAACGGCGGCTCGATCACGGAGTACCGGCTGGACTTCCAGGGGGATGGAACAGCCGACTGGAGCGGCACCTCCGCTCCCACCGACCTGACCTACACCTACGCCGCGGCGGGCACCTACCTGCCCAAGCTGACCGTGGTCGACAGCCAAGGGCTCTCCGACTCCGATACCGTGGAGATCGTGGTGGACCCGGCGCCCGAGCTCGACCTATCCACCTCCAGCCTGGACTTCGG
>WJIW01000437.1 GCA_014730065.1 Armatimonadia bacterium
CGAGGCATGAAGCAGCGCCTCTGTCTCGCCAAGACCCTCCTCCACGACCCCAAGGTACTCTTCCTGGATGAGCCCGCGTCGGGACTCGACCCCCGCGCCCGCATCGAGATCCGTGAGCTGCTCCGGGCGCTGCGGAACCTGGGGAAGACGATCCTCATCTCCTCTCACATCCTGACCGAGCTGGCGGACTTCGTGAACAAGATCGGTATCATCGAGGCCGGTGGGATGGTGGTCACGGGTAGCGTAGCCGACATCATGGCCCAGCTCGAGCCGTACAAGCGCGTCCACGTGACTGTGGGCTCCGACGTCCCCCACGCCTGCCAGGTTCTGGAGAGCATCGAGGGCGTGCACAACGTCCGGGCAACGGACCACCGCATCGAGCTGGAGTACCACGGCGAGGGCACCCAGTTTGCCTTGATCCTGCCCGAGCTGATCCACGCCGGCGTCATCGTCACCGGGTTCGGCGAGTCCGAGGCCAACCTGGAGGAGATCTTCATGAGGGTTACTCAAGGCATCGTTCAGTAGCTGGGTGCCGATGACCCATAGGAGGCAGAAAGCTATGGCCCGCGATTGCTCGCATCACTCGTGCTCCTGCTGCGGCCTATCCCGCCGGGGGTTCCTGGCGGGTATGGCCATGATGGCCGGTGCAGGCATCCTCGCCGACCGGGGACGTGCCGCGATCCCCGGCGATCTGGGCGACACCATCGACATTAGCTCCCTCCGGCCCGACGCCCCCACCAAGGTCATGATGGGTGTGCTCCGGTATCCACCGCCGTACTGGCTGGGCTGGCCCGGTACCTCGTACGACGTGGAGGGCCATCGCGACGAGTACACGGCTCAGATCCGCAAGGCCTCGGCGGAGATGGGTGTGCACCTCAAGGCCGAGCGCGAGGCGCTGGAGAGCGATGCCGCTGTCGCCGCCTTCCTGGAGAAGGCCGAACGTGAGAAGCCCGACGCCATCCTGGTCATGCTCCAGCACCTGGGCGTATGGCACTGGGCCCAGAGGGTCGCCGATGCCGGGTGGCCGACGATCATCTTCTCCCCCATCGGCACGTCCTTCACCGGCCATGTTCTGGAGATCTCCCGGCAGCCCGGCGTCCATGTCGTGTCGTCGCTGGAGGTCGAGGCGGTGGAGCAGGCTCTGCGGATGGTCCGTACCCGCCGGCAACTCGAGGAGACCCGGCTGCTGGTTATCGCGGGCACCCAGCGCCACGAGAAGGCGCTGCCCGGCCTGGGGACCAAGGTCAGGTACATCCCGCGACGCACCTTCCGCGACACCTTCGAGCGGATGCCCGAGACCACCGAGACCCGCCATGTGGCCGATGCCCTGGCCGACCCCGCCCAGCGAGTCGTCGAGCCCGACCGAGCCGACATGCTCAATATGGCCCGGACCTACACGACGGCCAAGCGCGTCCTGGCCGAGGAGCAAGCCAACGGACTCTCCATGGACTGCCTCGGGATGGTGGGCGCCCGGGTCGTGCCGACTCCGCCTTGTGGCGCCTGGACGCTGCTCCAGGACCGGGGCATCACGGCGGGGTGTGAGGCCGATCTCTTCGGCGCCATCTCGCTGATGTTCACCAGCCACCTGCTGAACCGGCCGGGCTTCATGAATGACCCAGTAGCCGAGACCCACAAGAACCGGCTGATCGTGGCCCATTGCACGGCGGGCACTCGGCTGAACGGTTTCGATCGGCCCCACACGCCCTACATCCTCCGCAGCCACTCCGAGTCAGACCTGGGCGTGTCGACCCAGGTACTCTGGCCGCCGGGCGAGAAGTGCACCCTGATCCGGTTCACCGATCCGGGCCGGGTCATCGTGGATACGGGCACCATCGAGGAGAATGTCATGACGCCGCCGGCTGGCGGATGCCGCACCTCCGTCGAGGTGACCATGGACGACATCGAGGACTGCCGGGACGTCATGGGGTTCCATCAGGTGGTAAGCCTGGGCGACCACAAGCGTACCGTGGAGGCCTACGCCCAGCTCTATGGCCTGGAGGTCGTCCACTCGCCCCAGCGGGCGCCCGAGCACCGAGGGGAGGATGCCTGATGCGGAGACTGCATCTGGCGCTAGCGGCCACCCTCATCGCGAGTCTCCCGGCGGTTGCCGACGTCCTCATCGGTGCTCCGTATGCGTCGCCATCATGGGTGACCACCGAGGGTGGCATCGCTTCCGACTTCGGCCGCATCGGCGTGCATCTCATGGGTGCCAGCGGCTCGCCCGAGCAATCGTGCCAGTACGACGCCGGGCCCGTCGTGCACACCTCCGTGCGCGGCGATGGCTTCGAGCTGACTTGCACCGCCTTCCGAGCGCCGCTGTGGCCGTCGGGCGTGGACGTGCTGGACTACACACTCACCAACACCAGCGGCTCGGAGGCCACGGCCGATCTCGAGCTGGTTGGCCCCGAAGGCACGGCATGGGGTGAGCGCGAGGCGGTCACCGGCTCCCGGGTCATCGCGCGTATCCCCGCCGGCCTCGAGCCCGTTCGCGAGCGCCGCGAATGGGGCTGCGCCACGGGGTCCAGCAAGCTCCCCGGTTGGGCTCGGCCCGCGAGCGACTGCGACCCCGCCTACCGGAACATCCGCGCCGGCATGGGCGGCACCCCGATCGTCTACGAGTTCGACGTCCGCCCGGGCAGCGAGCATCAGGTGCTACTCGGGCTCTGCGAGACCCACTGGCGCACTCCGGGCCAGCGACCGGTGGAGCTGCAAGTGGAGGGCTGTGAGCGCGAGATCGTCGACCCCGTGGCCGAGTGGGGACCTGATGGGGTGGGGGTACTCTACTTCGCCGCCCGCGACCGGGACGGCAATGGCGTCCTCCGGATCGTCTCTGCGCCCGTCGAGGGCTCGACCGATGAGAACCCCATCCTGAACGTCATCTGGATCTTCGACCCGGGCGAATCCGCCGACTCCGATGATGTCATCCTAGGCAAGCTGGACCAGCAGGCGGAGTACAAGGTCGACGTGGGCGGCGAGGCCGACCAGGACCTGTACAAGCCGGGCGACCTGAGGTGTCCCGTCACCCTGGGGCCCGGTGAGAGTCGCCGCATGACCTTCCTCGTGGCCGCACCCGGCGCGTCGGTCGCGAGCTGGCCCGACGGTCCGCCTTCGGTAGACGAGCTGGAGGCCGCGGCAGCCGATGTGTGGACGGATTGGCTCGGCCCGACCGACCATGGCTCGCTCGATGCTCCCCTGGCGGTTCTGTCCATGTCTACCGCCCAGCATGACCTGATTCATGTGGCCCTGCCCGAGCCGGGCGCCACGGCGGGGCCATACTCCCTCGGCCGTCAGGCTCTCATGGCCGCGGCGCTGGATCGGGCGGGCGCCCACCGCGCCGCCGAGCCCCTGCTGCGGCTGCTCTGGGCCCATGATCTGCCCGAGGCCGTTGCCGAG
>WJIW01000438.1 GCA_014730065.1 Armatimonadia bacterium
GAGCGGGATCCCATGGAGCTGGACAACCTAGTCGACACAAAGCCGAGCATCGCCGCCGATCTGGATCGGCATCTTCGGGCGATCTGCGATCCCGAGGCCGAGAACCAGCGCGCCGCCGAGTTCGTCCGGAGGCAGCTCGCCGTCATGTGATCCGAAACCTGCCTCGATCCAAGCCATCGCCATGGCATCACTACTAGTGGGTGTTCGGTCGCGGTCATCTGGGTCGAAGGGACAAGTCATGGCTGTCGGCAACCAGGCCCTGGTCAACATGGCGAGACGCCGTGCCACGAGGATCATCACCACGCGCTACGACGAAGACACCATGAAGAACGTAGACAGGCTCATCGAGCTGCTGGGGAGCGATGAAGATGATGTGCGGTTCGCCGCCGTAACCTGCCTCGGTATCGCGGGGGCGGGCGCGAAGCCGGCAACGAGAGCGCTCACCGAGCTTCAGGAGAAGGAGAGCAAGAACGATACCCGGGTCATGATCAAATGGGCCCTGAAGAGGCTAAGTGTGTGAGGCGCGGAACATCCATTCCATGGCCGACTCCAGGACGTACCTGACGAATCTCTTTGCCGGAGACATGCCCGGCCACGCCATCATCATGTCGCCCCCCGTCCAGGCTCAGCCCGAGCCCGGGGATGTGACCACCTCGCGCCGGCCTATAGGCGAGTGGGTGGACCGTGGCCTGCGTACCTACGAGGCCCAAGTAGCCTATCACGAGGCAACGGGCGACGACTCCGTCCCCTATGCGCCCATCCAGACCGGCACCCAACTCTTCGCCGCCGCCTTCGGCTGCCCGGTCCATGTGTACGAGGATTCCAACCCCTGTGCCCTGCCCTTGGTGGAGACGGCGAAGGAGGCCGACGACTTGGGTGTACCCGGCGTCGAGGAGGGTCCCCTGGGTCGGGCCTTGGAGTACGGCCGGCTGCTGGCCGATCGCCTTGGTCCCGATGTGCCCATCGGAGTGCCCGACATCCAGAGCCCCTTCGACATTGCCGCGCTGATCTGGCGGAAGGAGCAACTGTACCTGGCAATCATGGATGAGCCGGACGCGGGTCGCCGGCTCGTGGCCAAGTGTCAGCGGCTCCTGGAGGCCTTCATCGACCGGTTCCTGGAGGAGTTCGCCCAGGCCAATCTCTGCCACTGCCCCCAGGCATGGGCCCCGCCCGAGCTAGGGATATGGCTTTCGGAGGATGAGGCCGGCGCGATGTCCACTCCTATGTTCGAGGAGTTCTGCCTCCCCAGTCTCGCCCTGCTGTCCCGCCGGTACGGGGGCATGTTCCTGCACTGCTGCGCGGATGCCGACCACCAGCACGAGAGCTTCCGCCGCATCCCCAACCTGCGGGCCATGAACCGCGTCTTCACGGGCCCGCCCCAGGACACCATCCGGGACTTCACCCCCGGTACCGTGCTCATGGTGGCCTGGACCGGACTAGAGGGCTGCTTGGACCTGCTGAGCATGGCCGAGCCGGGGACACGCTTCCTCTTCAACATGCCCGAGGAGCCGTTGGAGGACGCCCGACGGACCCACGACCGACTTCGGGAGGCGTGCCTCACCCACGCCTCGATGGCCCCGTAGGTCAACCGAAGGGCCACGGGGAACGTCCCCTCTTCGAAGCCCCAATTCGGGAGGGACGTGCCCCATTGAACCCAGAGACTCCGATCATCCCCCGCTCGGTCCTGTTCGGGAACCCCGAGCGGATGTCACTCCAGATCAGCCCCGATGGCGAGCGGCTGTCCTATATCGCCCCCGTCGACGGCGTGCTGAACGTCTGGGTCGGCCCGGCCGACGACCTGACGGCCGCCAAGCCCGTCACCCAGGATACCTACCGAGGCATCCGCATCTACACCTGGGCCTATACGGCCGAGGACATCATCTACTTGCAGGACTCCGACGGTGATGAGAACTACCACGCTTACCGGGTGAGCCTGACCTCGGGGGAGATCATTGATCTGTCGCCCTACGAGGGCGTGCGCGCCGAGATCCAGGGGGTAAGCCACCGCCTGCCGGGCAAGGTAGCCCTGGGTATGAACGACCGTGACCCCAGCTACCATGACCTCTACCTGGTGGACATCGCCTCCGGGGAGCGCGAGCTTCTACTGCGTAACGAGGACTTCGCTGGCGTTCAGTGTGATGACGACCTAAGGCCACGGCTGGCGGTGAAGTTCACCGATGCCGCGGAGATGGAGATCTACCGGCTCCAGGAGGAGGGTGGGGCGGAGCTGCTCGAGACGCTCGCCGCCGAGGAGACCATGACCACGGCGCCCGTGGCCTTCGACAAGTCCGGCCGGAAGGTCTATCTCCTGGACGGGCGGGGACGGGACACCGCCGCCCTGTTCCTCTGGGACCTGGGATCGGGCGACAAGGAGCTGCTGGCCGAGGACGACCGCACGGACATCGACGACCTCATGCTTCACCCCACCGAGAACACCCTTCAGGCCTACGCCGTGAACTTCCTCAAGACCGAGTGGCACCTGGTTGACACCGATCTCAGCACCGACTGGGGCGTGTTGCGGGCCGCGTGCGATGGCGAGATCAACGTTACCAGCCGCACCACCGACCTCTCGAAGTGGACCGTGGCCTATCTGGCCGACGACGGCCCGGTGCGGTACTACCTGTACGATCGGCAGGCCCGGCGAGCCGAGTTTCTATTCACCAACCGTCCCGACCTGGAGGGGTGGGACCTGGCCTCCATGCACCCGGTGGTGATCAAGTCTCGCGACGGTCTGGAGCTGGTGTCGTACCTCTCGCTCCCGCCCGGCACCGATCCCGAGGGGGCGGGCAGGCCCCGGGATCCGCTGCCCATGGTCCTGTGGGTCCATGGCGGCCCCTGGGCGCGGGACGATTGGGGCTTCAGCGCATGGCACCAACTGATGGCCAACCGGGGCTATGCCGTACCGAGCGTGAACTATCGCGGCTCGACGGGCTTCGGCAAGGAGTTCGTCAACGCCGCCAACGGCGAGTGGGCGGGCAAGATGCACGATGACCTCATCGATGCAGTGGAGTGGGCCGTGAGCGAGGGCATCGCCCTGAGGGACAAGGTGGCCATCGGGGGCGGGAGTTACGGCGGGTATGCCACTTTGGTGGGTATGACCTTCACGCCCGAGACCTTCGCCTGCGGCGTGGACATCGTCGGACCATCCAGCCTGCTGACCCTGCTGCAGAACGTGCCCGAGTACTGGATGCCCATGCTGCCATCCCTCAGGTCCCGGGTCGGCGACTTCACCACCGAGGAAGGGATCCAGCTCCTGGTCGACCGATCACCCCTGACCCATGTGGAGCGCATCCGGCGCCCGCTCCTGATCGCCCAAGGCGCGAACGATCCCCGGGTCAAGCAGGCCGAGTCGGACCAGATCGTGGAGTCCATGCGGGAGAAGGGCATTCCCGTGACCTACATCCTGTTCCCCGACGAGGGCCACGGCTTCGCCCGGCCCGAGAACCAGATCGCCTTCGTGTCCGTTGCCGAGGGGTTCCTGGCCCAGCACCTGGGCGGTCGCGCCGAGCCCATCGGGGAGGCCTTCGACGGATCGAAGATCGAGTGTCCCGAGGGCGCAGAGGGAGTGGAGGGGCTGGGCGCAGCGTTGGAAGGGTAGCCCGCCGGCGGCTAGCTCTCCTCGATCCGTGCGGCGAACCGGAAGCTGCCCACAATGTCCCGCACGGCCCCGAACTCCAGGGCCACGCCGGGGGCCGTGCGGAGCCGGCTGTCGATCACGTACGACCACACGGCGACCCAGGCGCCGGCGCCGACCTCCCATAGGTAGTGGAGGTCCTGGCCCAGCGGCGTCTCCACCCGGCGCGAGTAGTGGGCGCGGACGGAGCCTTCCTTCTCGGTGATCTTCACTCCCGGGCGCGTCTCGCCCGCCGCCCGGGCGATCTCGCTCCCGCGCACCGTCTCGGCATCCTCGCAGCCCACCATGGCCAGACGCAGATCACCGGGCCCGGTCTGTGGCGGGTAGACCCAAAAAGTGGCCATGTCCTTGGAGTGGGCGAGCCGCCAGCCCGTGGGCAGCCTGAGCCGGAAACGGCCGCCAGGGTCCATCAGCCACTTGCCGTCCTCGAAGTCGGCGTAGTCCATGTGGGTCCCCCCGGTGTGGAGCGCCTACTCCCCGGTGAAGCTATCCCAAAGGCGGCCCAGGAAGCTCCGGTCAGGCTTGGCTTCGGGCGCATCCCCCGATAGCTCTGCCAGGCGCCCGAGCAGCTCGCGCTCTTCGGCGCTCAACTCGGTAGGAGTGTGTACCCTCACGAAGACGTGCAAATGGCCTCGGCGGTCCGGCGACTGGGGCGTGGGAAGGCCCTTGCCCTTCACCTGGAAGTGACTGCCCGTCTGGGTGCCCGCGGGCACCTTGATGGAGTGTTCCTCGTCCGCCAGCCCATCGACGTCGATGGTTCCGCCCAGGGCGGCTTGACTGAAGGAGATGGGGACCTCGGTGGCTAGCTCGGTGCCGCGCCGGGCGAAGCGGGGGTCGTCCTTGACATGGATGACCACGAACAAGTCGCCCGGGGGGGCGCCTTGGCGGCCAGCCTCGCCCTGACCTCGGAGTCGGAGTCGGTTACCATCACTGACTCCGGCCGGGATCTCCAGCTCCAGATTGACCTGCTGCGAGAAGCGACCATCGCCACCACAGCGGTCACACGGGTTGTCGGGAACCCGGCCCTGACCGCGACACACGGGGCAGGCGGAGCTGGTGGAGAAGGTGCCGAAGAAGGTGGACTGGTTGCGGCTGACTCGTCCTGCCCCGCCACACTGGCGGCAGGTGTGGAAGTCGCCATCGCCCCCCGCGCCCGTGCCGGAGCAGTCCTCGCAGTACTCGAGCTTGGTCACGGGCACCGACCGCTTGACGCCGGTCAGTACCTCCTCCAGGGAGATCTCCAGGTCATAGCGCAGATCGGCGCCCCGCTCGACCTCGGTGCGGCCGAAGCCACCGCCGAAGAAGCTGGCGATCAGGTCCTCGAGATCAGCGGCGAAGCCCCCGCCCGGACCCGCACCTCCGCCGACGCCGCCTTGCATGCCGTCGTGGCCATAGCGGTCGTAGCGCGCGCGGCGCTCGGGGTGGCTGAGGACCGAGTAGGCTTCAGCCAGCTCCTTGAATCGGTCCTCGGCATCGGGCTCGGGATTCACGTCGGGATGGCATTGCCTGGCCAGCTTCTTGTAGGCCTTCTTGATCTCATCCGGCGAGGCCCCGCGGGCGACTCCCAGCACTTCGTAGTAGTCTTGCTTAACGGGCACGGTCGCTTGCACCCCAACGGCTTCGGAGGCTAGAGGTCCTCGTCATCGTCATCATCGGCAGCGTCGTCTTCCTCGTCCGCCAGATCCTCGCCATCCAGATCCATGTCGGCGAACAGGTCCAGATCGTCATCATCCAGCCCCGCCGCCACCTCGGGAGCAGCCTCCTCGGCTTGCGGCTTGACGGCTACGAGCTCCTCGGGGTTCACCAGGACCTCCGATGTAGCGATCTCCGCCAGCGAGACGGTGACGGGATTATTGGATCTCATCTCAACGGTGGGCACGGCGCCTTCGCGAATCTGCTGTGCGCGCTTGGCAACGGCCACCACCAAGGTGTACTTCGAGCCCGCTCGCTCGATCAGGCGATCTAGATGCTTGTCACGCAAAGAGGCGCACCTCCAGTGCCGATTCTTCGGCCAAGATAGATAGGGTACCGAAGGAGGGGGGGCGGGTCAATCCGATTCTGCGATCCACGCGCGGGCGGGCTACTCGTACATGCCGTCCACGAACTCGATGATGCGCTCCCGGTCCTCGTTGGAGATGCGGTCGAAGTAGAGGGCCATGCAGTGCTGCGTGCCGCCCTCGGGCCCCGGGACCTCGTCGTGCCGGACCACGATAGCAACCGCCTCCACGTCCTCCACGGCGACTTCGCCATCGGGACCGGACCCCGGAAGCAGCAGGTGCACCTGGTACCGGCCGAACATGGGCAGGGGCTCGTCCAGCACGACGTACGCGCCCGATGCACTCAGGTTCTTGGTTGCCGCGGCGACGGGCTCCTCCGACGTCCGATCAGCTAGGGTGAGGGATACCTCGGCGGGCGCCCGCTTGTCGCGCCGTCGCTCTCCGCTCGAAGCCATGTTGGCCTTCCCCATGTCTCTGTCAAACCTCCCCGGCAGGCCCCCGGTCGAGTAGCTGGAGTATAGTCGCCGGCCCCGCGGGCCGTCAATCGACTCCGATTCGGGGGCACCTATCAGCCACAGCGCACTCCTCGCAGTCGGGCTTCTTGGCCGTGCAGGTCTCCCTGCCATGCATGATCAGCACGCTGGCCAGGGGGATCCACTTGCTCTTGGGGAAAAGATCCATCAGGTCTTGCTCGATCTTCTCGGGCTGCTTCTCCTCGGAGAATCCCAGGCGATGGCTCAGGCGCTTCACGTGGGTATCGACCACCACCCCCACGGGCTTCTCGAACCACTGGCTCAGGACTACGTTGGCCGTCTTCCGAGCCACGCCCGGCAGGCTGGTGAGGTCATCCATGTTGGCTGGCACGTCGCCGTCGAAGCGTTCGAGCAGCTCCCGGCTAGCCTCCTGGACCGACTCGGTCTTCTGCCGGTAGAAGCCCGTCGGCTTGAGGATCTCGTGCAGGTCCTCCTCGTCGGCCTCGGCGAGCTCCTCGGGGCCGGGGTACTGGTCGAAGAGCACCTTGGTGACCTCGTTGACTTTCTTATCGGTGCACTGGGCCGAGAGAATGGTGGCGATCAGCAGCTCGAAGGCGCTATCGTGCCGCAGCGCCGTGCCGGCATCGGGGTACTTGTTCATCAGGGTCCGGAGCACGCTTCGGGCCCGCTTCTTGGTGTCGTCGGATGCCACTCGGTGCCTCTCTCGGGAAGCAGCGCGCGGCGAGCCGGGGCCCGCCGCGCTTTTGATCAAGGGCCGCGGAGGGAGCTTAGAGATCCATGGGCGACCACGCCGGCTGGGCGTCGAAGTCTTGGTCAGTGGTTACGGCCATCTTGCTTGTGCCATCGGCGTTCATCACCCAGACGTCGGGCACCGGCTCCCGGCCGAACCGCTCGTACGCGATGCGCGCGCCGTCGGGCGACCAGGAGGGATGGTGATGACCCCGTCCGTCATCGGTCAGGCGCCTCTGGCTTCCGCCGTCGGTATCCATGACATAGATGTCCCGGTTGCCCTCGGGGTCTTGAAGCACGTACACGATCTCCGTGCCGTCGGGGCTGAACTCGGGGGCCAGAGAGGCCCATCCCTCGGCCGAGCTGGTCAGCTTCCGCACGGCCGTGCCATCGGCGTTCATGACGTAGATGTCGGGGATCGAGGTGTCTCGGTTGGAGCTGAACACGATCTGGCTGCCATCGGGCGACCACTTCGGCGAGTTGTCCGACCACTCGTTGTCTGTCAGCCGGACCAGGTCGTTGCCGTTGATGTCCGAGGTGTAGATC
>WJIW01000439.1 GCA_014730065.1 Armatimonadia bacterium
ACCTGGGGCTGGAGTTCCACGGCCTGGGCACCGACGAGAGTTTCGAGAGCGCCGTCCATGACCCAGCCCTGTGGAGACCCGCAACGGCATTCCGCACCATCGCTCGACACATGAAGCCTATGCTCAGCGAGTCCTACGACGTGCTCGCGCGCCTCTACGTCCCCGGGGAGACGGTTTGCCTCGCCAGCAGTCTCGCCTTCTCGGCCCGGGTCGCTCAGGAGGCACTTGGCCTGCCTGTGGCCACGGGGCATCTCCAGCCATCGAGCTTCGCGAGCGTGGAAGCGCCCCCTTACATGGGTATGCCCGTGACTCGGCATTCTCCGTTGCTTCTGAGGAGGATCGCCATCCGAATCGCCGACGCCTTCTTCGATGCCATCTTCGCCCCCACGATCAACGAGCTAAGATCCGACGTGGGGCTCTCGCCGATTCGCCGAGTCTGGTCCAGGTGGTGGCACTCGCCCCAGTGCGTTATCGCGCTCTTCCCCGACTGGTACTGTCCCCTGCGGACGGACTGGCCGCCGCAGACCCACCAGTTGGGCTTTCCCCTGTACGACCAAGGAGACGTGGACCCGATGCCCGGCCCGCTGCTGGACTTCCTGCATGAGACTGATCCGCCCGTGGTCTTCGCGCCCGGCAGCGGCAATGCCCAGGCGGAGCGGTTCTTCCGAGCCGGCATGACGGCATGCCAGCTTACGGGGCGTCGAGCGGTGCTCCTCACTCGGTATCGCGAGCAGCTTCCACCCGATCTGCCTCCCGGTGTGATCCACGTGGAGTACGCCCCCTTCGGCGCGCTGCTGCGGCGCAGCGCGGCCTTGGTTCATCATGGCGGCATCGGCACGGCAGCCCAGGGCATGGCGGCCGGGATCCCGCAGGTGGTGATGCCCATGGCATTCGATCAGCCCGACAATGCCAGGCGCCTGAGCGCACTGGGCGTGGCCAACTGGCTGTCCCCCAGAGCCTTCAGCGGAGCGCGAGTCGCCCAGGCCTTGGAGCGGCTGCTGGGCGACGCCGCGGTACGCGATGCCTGCACGCGACTAGCCGAGCGTATCAGCGGTCAATCGCCCCCGGCAGCGGCCGCGGCCGATCTTGTGGATGCGCTTAGGGGCACCGATGGGCAGGCCATGGCTGTCGAGGGTGCCCGCCGGGAGCGCTAGCCGGGGTCGCGGCGCAGCCATCGCCGTCACCCGCAGGGCTCCCCGTACCCGCGACCGAACCACCGACGACGGAGGTACGGCCATGACCGGGATCGCAGAGCTCGTCGCCGAGGTCGTCGACTACTCCATCAACCAGAGCCATGCTCACAAGCCCATGGATGCGCTGGACGGCTGGGCCACCGAGGATCTTACCTATGAACCGGTGCCCCAGCGCTCGGTGGACTGGGACAGCGAGCGGACCCCTGGCGCGGTGCCCATGCCTCGCCGGATCATGGCCCACACCATCGACGCAGCCTATCACTACGCGGACGGCCTGGCGGGCTTACGTGACTCGGTCAGCCGAGCGGGATGGGGCCGCGAGCGTATGGCCACTATCGCCGATGAACCCGAATCCCTCATCGCCGCCCTTCATGCGGCCCTCGACCATGTGTGTGAGCGGATCGCGGACCTCTCCGACCACGACCTCGACCAATCCGCCCGGGAGACCTGGGGCGGGACCGCCTCCAAGGCTCTGGTCGCTCTCGAGGGCGGCATCCTGCACCCCGCGTGGCACCTGGGCCAGATCGCGATGCTGCAATCGTGGCGACAGGCGGAGGTCGCGGGCTTCGAGCTGGTGCCACCGGGCGGCCAGCCCAGTGAGTTCCCCTACCCCGCCGATCGCGCTCGCGGACTGGAGACGGTGGCGACGCGCCATGAGGTATGCCGCCTGGTGGCTGACCGGGCCTTCGATGGCAGCCCCACCCTCTCGCTAAGGCCCGTGGTCGCGAGCATCTCCGAGGCGGAGCTGGCCTGGAAGCCCTTCCCAGAGATCGACGACCCCTGGTGGTGCAAGGCGGGCTGGACCCAGGTCCTCCATACGTGGTCGCCCAAACTGGTCTACATCGATCACGCACTGGGGGACCGCAAGCTGCAGTACGGCGAGGAGAGCAGCGCCCTCGTCGGCGGTAAGTGGGGGGATACCGACCCCCAGCGGCAGCTCGGCGCCCTCGACCGCACCCACGAGATCATGCTCCAGCGCCTCGACGCCGCGACCGACGAGGACCTTCGCCGCGTGAACCCCATGCATATCGACCACCCGATGACGGGCTGGCAGGCCGTGGTCTGCATGGCCCAGCACGACTCGTGGCACGCCGGGCAGCTCGCGCTGATGAGAGACGTGGCGATACTGCTCCATCGGAAGAGGTGACTCGGGTGCGGGGCGAGCGCTCCCCCGTCGATGCGGGCGATGACCTGGCGCAGCGGGCCCTGGACCGGGCCTTGCCCCTGCTGGCGACCGGGCTGGTCGCCGACGCCCGGGCTCGCGGTCTCGCCTGGGAGCAGGTTCCGCCCAGCCACCTCCTCGACGCCAGCCTGACGCTGCTCTACCAGCTTCTGATCATGCTCCATATCGAGGGCGGGGGCTTGGTCGCCACCGACAACCTGAGCGCCCTGGCCCGTGAGGTGGCCGCCGTCGCGGGCGGTCACGAGAGGGACCGGGACGACCGTCTGTCGGCGGCATACGGCTCGGACGCCCGCACCCTCCATGGCCGGCTGGAGCACGCCCTGGCCTCGGCCCGGGCCGCAGGCTACGACGTGGAAGCCTGGCTTCCTTCGGCTCGGGCCTGGGGCGGCCCAGACCTGGCCATCCCCGACGAGCATCTCGCGCCGGCCCTCGACCACCTCGCCCGGCGACCGGATGCGGGTGGGCTGGTCCCCGTCGACTTCGGCGCCATCGGGGTTCGCCATCTCGGCTCCATCTATGAGCGCCTGACCGAATGCCGGTTGGCCATTGACACCTCACCCCTGGCGGTTCGCCTCGTCGGTGGACGTTCGGTGCGCCGGAGGAGCGGCAGCTACTACACGCCCGCTGACGTGATCTCATACACGATCGACCACGCCCTACGCCCGGTGATCGGTCGCCGGCTGAGCGAGGCCGCCTCCCTCGATGAGGCGCTCACGTTCCGAGTCGTGGACCCCGCCATGGGATCCGGGCACTTCCTGGTCGCCGCCATCGACGCCATCGGCGACCATGTGATGCGGTGGGCTCAGGAAGCTGGCCTCGACGCTCATCGCGCCCGGCGGGTGGTGCTCGAGCGGTGCACCTATGGCGTTGACATTGACCCCTGGGCCGTGGCCCTGGCCAAGGCCAGCCTGCGACTACACTGTGCCGCCCCCGGCCTGCCGCCGCCCTCCCTGGACGATCGTCTCAAGGTGGGCAACGCCCTCGTCGACGCCGCCGCCGGTCCCGCCAGCGACCGGGCCTTCCACTGGCCGACTGAGTTTCCCGAGGTCTTCGCTGGCGACCACGCCGGCTTCGACGTGGTACTGGGCAATCCGCCGTGGGTGGCCCATTCGGGCCGGGCCGCTCAGCCCATCGAGCCGCGCCTCAAACGGTACTACCGCGAGACCTACGCCTCCTTCCGCCGGTACCGCACGACTCATGGCATGTTCATCGAGCGCGCCGGCCAACTGCTCCGGGAGGGCGGGCGCCTCGGGCTCGTGGTGCCGGCCTCCATCGCCGAGCTGGACGGCTACGCGCCGGTGCGCCAGGCCCTGGATGCTCGGTGCGAGGTGGTGGAGCCGCTCCGGGACTTCGGCGACGGAGTGTTCGCCCGGGTCACCATGCCGTGCATGGGGCTGATCGCTGAGCGGAAGAGCGCCGGTCGTCAACGCGGCGCCCATGGCTCCATCTGGCGGGTGGGTGAGCCGCTGCTGGCCGGCGCCGCCACGTCCCTCCACGAACGACTCTCGGCTCTCCCTCCCGTCCCGCCCGAGGCGTTCGGGGAGCGTGGGTTCCAGACCAGCCCGGCACTGAGGGATCATCTGCGGGAGCAGCCCCAGCCCGACGATGTCTTCGACACACCCCTCCACGAAGGGGGCGATGCCGCCGAGTTCCACCTGCGGCCGCCGCGTATCCACTGCTCCTCCGCCGCCCTCGGCGCCCATCTGAAACCCCGACAGGTGTACGGGCAAGTGGATGTGGTGGTCCGCCAGACGGCCCGGTGGCCCATCGCGGCCAGGAGCGACGGCCTGCCCTTCCGGAACTCGCTGCTGGCAGCCTACGCCACGCCTCTGCTCCCCTGGCCGGCCCTCCTCTCAGTCCTCAACTCCTCCCTCGTCCGGTGGCTGCACTACCACCGCTTCCGCGACGCCCGCCAGGAATCGCTGCCCCAAGTCAAGATCGGCCACCTGCGGACCATTCCCGCCCCACTGGCGGCGACCGACGACCTGCTGCGCTTGGGCCGCAGGCTGGGCGAGCGCAATGCGGGCATCGATGAGCGCGAGCGCGCCGAGCTGGACGCCATGGTCGCGGCCGCCTACCGTCTCAGCCCCTCGGAGGAGGCCATCATTGAGGAGTGGGCGCGCCAGACGATACGGAGCCGATAGCGTCCCGCAGGCGCCGCCGCCTCGCCCACCGAACCTGCCCCTTGGAGGCGATCCTATGCGCAGCGCGATCCGGTGGCTCGTAGTCCTGCCCCTCGCCACCGTTGGCGCGTCGAGTCCCGCCTCGGACCTCGGCATCAGCGACAGCGGCCACTACATCACTTATCGCGGCGAGGACCTCCTGCTCGTCGGCGACAGTGGAACCCAGTGCGTCATGCAGAACGCTAACATCGACTACCGGGGCTGGATCGACGACTGTGCCGACCGCGGCATCCGCGCCGTGCACCTGTGGTCCTTCGTTCCGCCCCGCCAGAAGGCCGATGGCTCGGTCATCGAGGACCGCTATGGGTACGTCTATCCGGGTCTAACGCCTTGGGCGCGGCACGAAGGCGGCCCCCCGGCGAATGATGGCTTCCCACAGTGGGACCTGACCCGCTTCGATGAGGGCGAGGCCCCAGCCAACTACTGGCCCCGTCTGCGCGACCTCTGCGGCTACGCTCGGGATCGCGGCATCATCGTGGGCATCACCGTGTTCTTCGGCTGGCCGAAGTGGAACACGCCCGAGCGGCCCGACTGGGCCTACCACCCGCTGAACGTCATCAACGGCGGGCACCTGACCGATGAGGGCGACATCGTGACCGCGCCCCAGACCATTCACTCACCCGGCACCGAAGTGTGGCGTGAGGACTGGTCGGACGGGTGGCCCGACGCCAAGAAGACCCAGTGGGTGTGGGAGCGGCTCTCGGAGAAGCTGATCCGGGAGACCGAGCCCTTCGGCAACGTCTTCTTCTGCTTCATGGATGAGCACTCGTACCCCGAGGGCAACTGCGGGGATCACTTCATGGAATTCTACCGGTCGCGCGGGGCGGTGTGGGTGGACTGGGAGGACCGCCGCGCCGGCGTTGACTGGGTCTGCTCCCCCACCCTACCGGGTGAGGACGAGAACTCCGCTGCCGTGGAGGCCTTCGGGCGCGAGCCCGTGAGGCCGTACGTTTTGCTGGAGGGCCCGCCCTATATGGGCGATGGTCTCCGCCGGGCGATGTGGACATTTCTGATCGGTGGCGGGCACTACCTCTTCCACGGCGATGAGCGACAAGAGACGGTCCGCACGGGGATTATGGGCTACGACCCTGAGGTGGACGGTGGCGACAAGGCCATGGACAAGCGCGACTGGCTGGGCCATGCTAGCCGGCTCCTGAACCGGCGCCTACTCTCCGTCGACGCCATGGCGCCCCACAACGAGCTGATCGGCGAGGGCTCCTACTGCCTGGCGTCGCCCGGGCGGGAGTACGTGATCTACTCGCTCCCCGGCGCGACCATCGACGACCTTAGACTGCCCCCCGGCCCGCACCGCGCACGGTTCTACGATCCACGCACGGGCCGGTACGGCGATGCCTTCCCTCTGCAAGGCGGCCAGCCGCTCTCCATCCCGAAACCCTCGGAGGCGGACTGGGTGCTCCATATCCGCTCCGAGGATTGACCGGCGGCCGCTACTCGATCGGCGTCAGCTTCACCGTGCGGAACTCGATCACGCCACCCTCGGACTGAAGCCCGATCTTGCCGGGCCGGACGTCGCAGTCGGTGGCTTCGTTGACCTTCTCGCCGTTGATGACGAGGGTAATGTCGCCGCCGTCGACGGTGATCTCGTACTTGTTCCACTCGCCCGGATCGTTCTCGTTGCCCTTGATCTTCTTCACGCCCGTGAGCCCGCCGAGTCGCTCAGGATCCTCCAGATACCGGTCCTCATCGCCCGATACCTGGAAGCCCTGGAAGCCATAGATGTCGCCGGCGTTCTCGTGCTGGAGCTGGGCCTCGACGCAGTTGGGGAGCATCATGGGGTCGCCGGTGATGCGCATCAGCACCCCGCTGTTGCCGGGCTCCTCGGGCCAGCGCCACTCCACGACGAGCTTGAAGCTCTCGTACTCCTTCTCGGTGCAGAGGTATCCGAAGGGCTCGCCCTGACAGACCAGGATGCCGTCCTCGACGCTCCACACGTCCTCCATCTCGGCATCTTCCTCCACCAGGAAGTAGTCCCATCCCGAGAGGTCCTCGCCGTTGAACAGGTCGATCGTCTCCTCCTCGGCCTCATCACCCTGAACCGCAACGGACAGAGAGGTGAGGAGCAGAAGCGTTCCGAGCATGATGCAGACAGTACGCATGGTTGTCTCCTTTCGATGTTGTGCCAGAAGGCGCGTCCGCTAGGCCGACGTCGCCGCTTCGGCCCCGGCCACATCCATGGCGATCCGGCCCCACTCGAAGAGTCGTCCGGGATCGTAGCGAACGGTGCTGATGTCCTTCAGGATCAGCTCCAGTGGGCAGCCGTAGCGCTCGCAGGTGTCGCGGGTCTTGGCCAGATCGGCCTTCACGGCGTCCGGGCTGAACACATCGGGCGCGAAGACGGCGGGACTGGGCTTCCGCGAGAACACGTAGTCCCCGCCGATCTCCTGGGCGCCCCGCTCCTCGTCGACCCATGGGCTCATGGAGATCTTGCGCACATTGGGGATCTGCCGGACCTCGTCCATCTTGCCCTCCAGGGGATCGCAGCAGCCGTAGTAGACGAGGCCGAAACGCTCGCAGATGCGGCTGGCGTAGTCCACCTCGAACTCCTTGAACGTGGCGGGCGAGACCGTCGAGAACATCTGGGCCAGTCCGAACATCCAGACGTCCTCAGTCCGGGGCTTGTCGGGATCGTAGCCCGGGGCGGGCAGCTCGTCGGTCCAGGCACCGGTGCAGTGGATCAGGCTCTGGGGCTCGCACAGCAGGCGCTGGTCCTCGAGCTGGTCCAGCAGGCTGAGGTAGCCGTCGGTCACTCGCGCCACCAGGCGATGCACGTATTCGGGCATGTCGATGATGGCGTAGAGCGCGTTCTGAACGCCCATCCATGTGGCGATGGGATCCCACAGCGA
>WJIW01000440.1 GCA_014730065.1 Armatimonadia bacterium
CAACGGATCCAGGCCGATGAGATGGACGACTACGCCCCCGAGGAGATCACCATCGTCACCACCGGCTCCCAGGGCGAGCCCACGTCGGCACTGACGCGGATGTCCGTGGGCGAGCATCGCAAGATCAACATCCGGGAGGGCGATACCGTGGTTCTCTCGGCCACACCCATTCCGGGCAACGAGGCGCTGATCTGGCGGACGGTCAACAACCTGTTCCTCCAGGGCGCCAACGTCATCTACCCGCCCCATGAGCTGGTCCACGTCTCGGGTCACGGCCATTCCGAGGAGATCAAGCTGATGTTCTCGCTCACCAAGCCCGAGCATGTGGTCCCATACCACGGCGAGGCGCGCCACCAGCACGCCTTCCGCGACCTGGCCACCGAGGCGGGCATCGCCGCCGATAAGGTGCATCTCATGCAGCCTTACGACGTGCTGGAGATCACCGAGTCGGGCGCGAGCATCGTGGAGCGCATCCCCGGCGAGCCCCTGCTCGTCGATGGCGAAGGCGTGGGCGATGTGGGCGCAGCCGTGCTCCGCGAGCGGCGCGTGCTGTCCGAGGATGGCGTGGTCTTCGTCACCGCCGTGCTCGACGGCGAGAACCGGGAGATCATCGACGGGCCGGCCATCGAGACCCGGGGCTTCATCTACATCGATGAGTCCGAGGAGCTGATGGACGCCGCCCTGGACGCCGTGGCCCACGCCGTCGCCGACGCCGATCCCGATCTCGATACCTACGACCTGGAGCGGGAGGTCAAAGGTGCCCTGACCCGGCTCTTCCGCCGGAGCACCGGCCGGAGACCCCAGATCATCCCCGTACTATTCGAGGTCGAGACGGTGGAGGAGAGACAAGGAGTGCCCGAGGAGGCATCCTGATGACGACGCTCACGCCAATGGAGTCCGAGCTTGCCGACCGAGCCCGGGGGGCGCTTCAGAACGCCCATGCGCCCCACTCCGGGCTCAGGGTCGGAGCCGCGGTCCTCGACGAAGGGGACCGAGTGCATGTGGGGTGCAACGTTGAGAGTGACTCGTATGGCCTGACCCTCTGCGCCGAGCGCGCGGCTATCGCCGCCATGGTGGTTGCGGGGGGCAAGCGAGTGAAGGCCCTGACCGTGGTCTGCGACGGCGACATGCTGCCCTGGCCGTGCGGCGCTTGCCGGCAGGTGCTGAGCGAGTTCGCCGACGACTGCCCGGTCGTGGTCGAGCGCCTCACGGGTGAGGCGGGCCGGGCGACCCTGGCTCAGCTCGCACCGCCCGCCTTCCGGTTCGCCTTGGAGGATGGCGGCTAGGTACGGCCGACCGAAGCGCCCCCTCGTCCCCACCCCTCGGGAGTGCTATCATTGGGCCTCGCCCCATCCAAGGGGCTCACCGAGGGATGTGCGAGTCGATATGCCCGAGCACGAATGGATCGATGGTGGCGTGACCGCGCCCGAGGGATTCTACGCTTCGGGAGTGCGGTGCGGACTGAAGGAACATGGACGCGACCTGGGCCTCCTGGCCAGCCCCGCCGGCTGCACCGCCGCGGGGATGTTCACCAGCAATAGCTTGCCGGGATGGCCCGTGGTTCTGGATAAGGACATCCTGGAGCGACACGGGCCGGTCGCTGGCGTGGTGGCCAACAGCGGCGTCGCCAACGTGGCTACCGGCGCTGAGGGGCTCGATCTGGCCAAGGGCATGAGCGCCCGTGCCGCCGCGGTGATCGCCGCGCGATGGGGCGCCGAGGAGCGGCCGGTGCTGGTGGCGCAGACGGGCGTCATCGGCGAGGTGCCCGATGCCGAGAAGATCACCCGGGGGATCATCGAGGCCGATCTCGCTCTGGGCCTTGATGGTGGAGCCGATTTCGCCGAGGCCATCATGACCACCGACACCGTCCCCAAGAGCCGAGCCCTGCGCATCGACCTCGACGGCGGGCCCGTCACCATCGGCGGAGCGGCCAAGGGCGCCGGGATGATCGCCCCCAACATGGCCACCATGCTGGCCTTCATCACCACCGATGCCTCCCTCTCGCCCGACGCGGCCCGGGCACTGCTCAGGCCCGCCGTCGACGGGAGCTTCAACCGGATCTCCATCGACGGCGACACCAGCACGAGCGACATGTGCCTGCTGCTGGCCAACGGCAAATCCGGCGTGCCCATCGACGCCGATGGGCCGCCCGCAGAGGCCTTCGCCGCGGGCCTCGCAGCCCTATGCCAAGCCCTGGCCGTGGACCTGGTCCGGGATGCCGAAGGGGTCACCCGGGTCTGCCGGATGGAGGTCACCGGGGCCGCATCGGATGGCGACGCTCTGCTGGCCGCCCGGAGCGTGGCGGAGTCGCCCCTGGTCAAGTCGGCACTGTTCGGCGGCGATCCCAACTGGGGCCGGATCTGGATGGCCGTGGGGAAGAGCGGCGCCGCGACCGATCCTGAGCGTATCTCGATACACGTGGGCCGGGTGCCCGTCCTGGAGGCCGGCAGCCCTACGAGCGACGGTAAGCGGCTGGCGGTGGGTCCCATGTCCCAGGACGAGGTGGCCATGACCGTTGATCTGGGCCTGGGCGACGGTCGGGCCCACTACTGGTTCTCGGACCTAAGCTACGACTATGTGAAGATCAACGCCGAATACCACACCTGAGCCGTGCCCGCGCCGGCCACGAGACGGAGCCCCCCGCCATGGAGAACCTCAGGCTGAGAGCCGAGACCCTCGTCGAGGCCCTGCCCTACATCCGCCAGTACCACGGACGCACCGTGGTCGTGAAGTTCGGCGGCCATGCCATGACCAGCGAGGAGCTAAGCCGCCAGGTGATGAGCGACATAGTGCTTATGAACACCGTGGGCATGAGGCCCGTGGTGGTCCACGGCGGAGGGCCCCAGGTCTCGAGCATGATGTCCCGCCTAGGCGTGGAGGCCCGGTTCGTCGATGGCCTGCGGGTCACCGATGACGAGACATTGGAAGTAGCGGAGATGGTCCTGGCAGGGACCATCAACAAGGGCATCGTCGGCCAGATTCACGAGCACGGCGGGCGGGCCGTAGGACTGTCGGGCCGTGACGCCGGGGTCATCGTCGCCGAGCCCGCCGCCAACGGTGAGCTGGGGCATGTGGGCGAGGTGCGGGAGATCCGTCCCGGCCTTCTGGAGAACCTGCTGGACGGCGGCTTCGTCCCGGTCCTCTGCTCCATCTCCGAGGGCCCCCACGGCAAGGCCCTGAACGTGAACGCCGATGTGGCGGCCGGCCATGTGGCCCGCGCCCTGTCCCCCGCCAGCCTGATCGTGCTCACCGACGTGCCGGGAGTGCTCGCCGATCCCGAGGACCCCGACTCACGCATCAGCCAGCTCACGGTGTCCCAAGCCAGGGACATGCTTCAGTCGGGAGCCGCCGGTAAGGGCATGATTCCCAAGCTGGAGGCGTGCCTGGAGGCACTACATGGTCAGGGGAACCGGGTGCATATCATCGACGGCCGCATCCCCCACGCCGTGATCATGGAGTTGCTGACAGACGAGGGCATTGGTACGCTTGTTGTACCAGATTAGAGGCGGTATACTCATCTGGTTTAGCCCCAGCCATTCCACGGGAGAAGTGAATCCGTATGTCCTTTCGTAGGTTCCAGGAAAGCGCCAAGGCCCGCCTAGGAGTCCAGATCGCCCTCGGTGTCATCGCCTTCATCTTCGTCGTGGGCGCGTTCTACAGTTTCGGACCGGTCCAGGGCATGGGCGGCTTCGGCCGAGATAGAGACGCCATCGTCGTCAATGGCCAGCGGATCAAGAGTAACCAGTACTACCGCGCGCTGGAGATGTACCGCAGCCAGTACGGAAGCCCCCTGACCCAGGAGTACGCCCTGATGTACCTGGCCACCCGCGACCTGGTCCGCCAGGCCGTAGTGTCCCAGGCCATCGACGCCGCGGGGATCAAGGCCGGACGCGGCGAGGTCGAGGAGCGCAGGGAAGAGTACATCCAGGACCGCCTGGAGATGGCCGGCCCCGAGGGGCCCGAGCGCCAGCGCTTCCTGTACGACCAGGGCATGAGCTGGGAGGAGTACCAAGACGAGGTCTACACCAGCGCCCGCGGCATGACCGAGCAGTTCGAGAGCCAGATCCAGATGGAGAAGCTGGAGAATCAGGTCACCGAGAACGTGACCGTCAGCGATGATGAGCTTCTGGCCCAGTACCGCAAGTTCACCTTCCACCAGATCTTCCTCAAGGTTCCCAGCGAGACGGATATCGAGCAGTGGGAGCAGCAGCAGGAGATGCTCGAGGAGCTGGAGGCCGAGGAGGAGACGGACGAGTCCGAGGAAGCCGGGAATGACGCCGAGGCTGACGAGGAAGCGACGGCCGACGAGGAGCCAGACGCGGGCGGAGAAGACGACGGCACGACCGACGACGAGGCCGACGGCACGGAAGCTACCGAGGAGGACGACGCGGCCGACGACCCCGCGTGGCTCGAGCGTACCGAGGCCGAGGCCATCGAGCTGGCGGAGGAGCTGCGGTCGCGGATCGAAGCGGGCGACGACATGGAGGAGCTGGCCGAGGAGTACTCGGACGATGGCTGGCTCGCCACCATGGGCGGGGTATGGGAGGAGGTCGGGTACTCCCAGCTCATGGGGATGCCCGAAGAGGTCCGGCAAGTGGTCATCGAGGGCGAGGAGGGCGAGCTGTCCCAGCCCCTGATCACCGACCGCGGGGTGTACCTGATCCGAGTCGATGAGGTAACCGAGGAGGAAGTCCCCGAGGATTTCGAGGAGACCAAGGAGGCCCAGCGAGAGCAGCGGCTGGACCAGAAGAAGGCGACCGAGTTCAACGAGTTCGTACAGAACCTGGTCGATACGGCCGTCGTGGAGTTCGAGAAGTCCGTTCCCCGGGCCCATATCGCGTGGCTCATCAACCACGGCCGCGAGGACATGACCGAGTCGGAGATGGAAGCCCGGCGACTGGAGGCCATCGATCGCCTGAACGAGCTGATCGCCGAGGAGCTTAAGGAGGCGGAGCTGGCCGAGGCCGGGGGCACCGAGTTCCTGGCCAAGGACTACTACCAGCTCGGGGTCCTATACCAGCAAGGCGAGCAGTGGGCTCAGGCCCTGGAAGCCCAGCAGAACGCCCTGGCCGCCAACCCGCTGACCGAGGTCAAACTGGAGGTAGCACGCTGCCTCGTGGAGCTGGATCGCGGCGAGCAGGCCAAGCCGCTCCTGGAGGAGGTCATCGCCCGGACACCCGTCGAGACGGGTATGGCCATCCACAGCGATGTGGCACGCATGTATCGGCAGATGGGTGAGGACGACCTGGCGGCCACAGTGGAGGCTCGGGTCATGGAGGCCCAGCAGAGCGCAGGGTTTGGCGGCGGAGGCATGCCGCCCGGAGCCATGATGCCGGGCGGGTTCAGCCGCTAGGGCGGGCCGAGGAGCGACCACCTGTCATGGCCGACCAGGGGCTTCAACCGGGCACAGTGTACGTATGCGCGACGCCTCTGGGCAATCTGGACGATCTCTCGGCCCGGGCGAAGGCCGTCCTGGCGGCCGCCGACGTGGTGGCCGCCGAGCGACCCCAGCATACCCGGAAACTGCTCAGTCACTTGGGCATTCCGGCGGGCAAGCTGAGGCCGGCGGCGGAGTCGACCAGCGAAGAGGCCCTCGACGACATCATCCGCGTCGCCGCCGAGGGGGGAATCGTGGCCGTGGTCACCGATGCAGGCACTCCCGGGGTCTCCGATCCGGGGGCGCCCCTGGTCCGAAGGGCTATCGCTGCGGGCTGCCCCGTTCGGCCCATCCCCGGCCCCAGCTCACTCACCGCCGCCCTATCGGTGAGCGGGTTCGACACCCGGCATGTGCTCATGGCCGGGTTCCCGCCGCGGAAAACCGGCGCGCGCCGAGAGGCCCTGACCGAATGGACGGCCCTCCCCGCCGCCATCGTGCTGTTCGAGAGTCCCAAGCGAGTCCGTGCTACCGTGACGGACCTCGGGGCCGTGGCTCCCCGCAGGCCGCTCATGCTGCTGCGCGAAGCCACCAAGATTCACGAAGAGGTCCTTAGAGGCACCCCGACCGAGGTGCTGGCCCAGCTAGGCGACGCCCCCAAGGGCGAGATGACACTGGTAGTGTCTCCGCCGGGCGAGGCCGACGGGCCCTCCGAGGCGAATGAGGACTGGGGCTCTCCAGTGGCCGATCTACTGGCCGACGGCGTCAGCCCACGGGACGTGGTTCGGGCCCTAGTGGCCCTGGCGGACCTACCGAAGGGCCGGGCCTTCGACATCGTTCAGGCCGTCCGAGATGGCATGGGCTCTCGTGAGGGGGACCGATGATGCACGGCGGACGTTTCGGCCTCGGGGCAATGCTCGCGGTCGCCTGGTGGGCGGCGGCGAGCTGGGCCCAGCCCCTGGAAGAGCTGCCTTCCGATGCCCCGGTGGCCCGGGTCGGCGACCTGACCATCACCGCCGACGAGGTGCTGTCGGAGACCATCCATCGGTACGCCCTGGGAGCCATCAGCGAGATGCTCTTCCAGCGGTTCCTCGCCGAGCGGTGCGAGGAGGCGGGGATCGTAGTCGACCCCGAGGACCTGGCCCCCGGCGAGAGCCTCCACCGAGCGCGGTTCGACCGGCTCTTCGCCGACGAGGCGACGCCCACCGACGCGGAGATTGAAGCGGTGTACGAGGGCGAGCCCGAGCTCTACCGGCTCGAGGTGGTGCCCGCCCACGGGATTCTCCTGGAAGCCGAGGCCGACGCCCGGGCGCTGCTCGAGGGGGGCCTATCCGAAGCCAACTTCGAGCAATGGGCTCGGGACGTGTCCATCCACGAGAGCGCCCCCGATGGCGGCGATCTGGGTGAGCTCAGTATCCTCAGCATGCCGGGCAGTCCGCAGGTACCTCGCGTGCTGCTCCAGCCCGGTGAGGGGAAGCTGCTGGGCCCCATCGAGACCGATGAGGGCTGGTGGCTTCTTCTTCGAGGTGAGCCCCGTATGGGGCCCGTGCCTCCCCTCTCCGAGGTCCGCGAGCTGATCCGCAACGATCTCCGCCGGGCCGCGCTGGACCGCATGTGGGGGAGTAGACACGTCCGGCTACGCCGGGGCATGATCCAGATCATCCCCTTCCGGCTCTGGGAGCTGGCCGGTGGCCCGCCCCCCGATGTCGTCCCCGAGGAGTTGTCGGAGCCAGCGGAGGACGTGGAAGCGGGGGGCGACGGGTGACAGAGCGAAGCCCCCTCGACGCGCCCGTTCCCCGAGGCAAGCATGGCCACCCGCGCCAGCTCTACTGCGCCGTGTGGATCGCCGCGGCGCTGATATTGCGCATCGCCATGCCGTACATCCCCGTGCCCGCCCACCCGCTCATCGACCTGGCGGGGGGCATCGTCTACATGCTGGTACTCCTGGCCATGGCCATCGAGCTGGGGGCCCGACTGGGGCCCCACACCCGTCTGGCGGTATACGCGCTACTGGCCTCGGCCGTGATCTTCGCCGCAGCCATGGCGGCATCGGAGATGTACGCGTCCCGCATCGCCCAGGACCTGATGGCGGGGCGGATCGAAGGCGCAATCCAGGGGCGGCTTCCCGCGCCCCTCTGGATGCTGGTGTCCATCAAGGATCTCTCCATGATCGTGTTCGCCGTACTCGGCGGCGCGCTGCTGTCGCTCATCGCCAGGGAGCCGAAGCTACTGCTACCCATCGCCGTGACCGCTGCCGTCGTTGACATCGTCGGGGTCATGTACGAGGGCGGACCCACGGCTAGGGTCCTTCAGGAGAACCCGGAGCTGGTTCAGACCCTGGCGGCCACCATCCCCGACATCGGTGCGGCCACGCCCGCGGAGACCGGCGGTGTCGAGGGCGTGCATCCGGGGCTCGCCCTGAGCTTCATCGGCATCGGAGACTGGCTCTTCATCGGCATCTTCTTCGCGGCCCTGACCCGCTTCGACCTGAGCTTCCGGGCCTCCAAGATCGGCGCGATCATCGCCAGCCTCACGGCCATGGCTCTGGTGCTGCTGGGCGACTTGCCCATCCCTGGGCTGCCCTTCATCGCCGCCGGCTGCGTGATACCCAACCTGCACCGGTTCCGGTACACGCGCCAGGAGAAGGTGGCTCTGGCCGTGGGTGGCCTGTTCGTGGTGGCTATCTGCACCGCTTTGATCCTACTCGGACGATCGGCCCTCGACCAACCGCCGGGGCGGCCCTGACCGGTGAGCGTTGACCCCCCGCCGGTGGAGCCGCGGCCTGCCCTACCTCGAGCCCAGCTCGTGGTCCTCGCGGCCCTGTTCGCGCTGGCGTGCGCCTTCTCGCTGGGTCGCTACCTGCACCAGGAGGGACATCGTGACCCTCCCATGGAGCTGGAATCGGCGCCGGCCGATCTCACGTATCCACTCGATGAGTACCGGGCCCGGAGCATGAGGTAGACTGGGAGAACCATGGCCACTCCGGATCAACTCAATGAGCTGAGGCGGCGCCTCGCGGCCGATCTGGCGAGCAGGCACCCCGACGCGGACCCGGCCCTCGCCGAGGCCTTCGCCGCGGTGCCCCGCCACCGGTTCCTGCCCAGACTGCTGGGCGTTACCGGCGACCCCAAAGGTCGGATGTCGGCGGCGGAGGACGGGATGTCCACCAGCCGGGCCGAGGAGATCTACAGCGATCACGCCCTTCCCTTGCGGCCGGGCGAGCCCGTGGCGCGTAGCACGAGCTCGGCGCCGGGGATCATGTGGACCATGCTCCAGATGCTGCGGCCCGAGCCCGGCCACCGGATCCTCGAGGTGGGCTGCGGCAGCGGTTACAACGCGGCCATCATGGGACGTCTGGTCGGCCCCCAGGGACGGGTGGAATCCCTGGAGATCGCCCCCGACGTGGCGGCCGATGCCGACGCGTGCATCGAGGACCTGGGCATCGACAACGTGGGAGTCACCTGCGGCGACGGGACCCTGGGCGGACCCGGGCAAGAACCCTTCGACCGAGTGATCGTGACGGCCAGCCCGGCGGACATCCATCCCGCATGGCTGGATCAGCTCGCCGAGGGTGGGCGACTCGTCACGGTTCTGGAGACGGCCATGGGGCAGCGGCTGGCGGAGTTCCAGAAGACCGACGGCCGCCTACACGGGAGCTTCGGCACCTGGGTGGCTTTCGTGCCAATGCTGGGCGAGTCCACCCAGTACCCGCTCATGGAGGCCGCCAGCCGCGCCCTCCGGGCTCAGTGGTCCGAGCTACGAGCGCAGCCCATGCGGCGGATCACCCTCGCGAACACGCTCCCGCGCCACACCGAGCGAGGCATGGGGTTCGCCGTGTTTCTGGAGATCCGGCACGGCCGGCGAGCCACCCCCGTGGAGCCTCGGCAGCGGCACCGGGGCGAGGTGCTCTTCCAGTCCACAGAGGGTGAAGGGGTAGCCCGCGTGGGCTCCACGTGGGCGGCCGATCCCATAGAGCTGACGGCGGCGGGAGCCGAGACCATCGATGCCGAGCTGGCCCGCCATGCCCACGAGTTCGCGGAGCTGCACCGGTCGATCGAGTCACGCCTGCCCGTCATAGCCCGGCCCATCGCCAGCGAGGAGCATCCGCCCCCGTGGGGCGTAGGCCGCCGGGAGTTCTTCGAGTACTGGGTCGAACTCGGGTAGCTGCTGGTGCCTGACCCACCCGTCGCCCTCAAACCAAGGGGGACCAGAGGGGGTTCCAGCGCACCGGCATACTATGGGTAGCGGCGGGCGTCCCCGCCCGCCGGTCCTTCCGTCCCCCTTCAATCCGAAGGGGGACCACCGGGGGTTCCAGCGCAC
>WJIW01000441.1 GCA_014730065.1 Armatimonadia bacterium
GATGAGACCACCGAGCCAGCCGACGGCGAAGAGGCCACCGAGTCGACTGAGGACGAGACCGAGGAGCAGTAGCGACTCGCCCGACCCGGAGGTCAGCGCCAATGCCCGTCCGATTGCGGCGGACGATGGAGTGGGCCATCGAGCAGCTACTGCGCCTTTGCGCGGTGCTCTCGGTGGCCACCACCATCGGTATCATCTACGTGCTCATCAGTCAGAGCGTGCCCTTCTTCGCCGAGGCACCGATCAAGGAGTTCCTCACCGGAACCAAATGGACCCCCCTATCGGCCAGCAAGAGCTTCGGTGTCCTGCCTCTGGTGATGGGCACCCTGTGGATCACCTTTATCGCCATGGTCGTGGCTCTGCCCGCGGGGCTCCTGATCGCCATCTACCTCAGCGAGTTCGCGTCCCGCCGCGTGCGGTCAACCATCAAGCCGGCGCTGGAGATCCTGGCGGGCATCCCCACGGTCGTCTATGGGTACTTCGCCCTGCTGACGGTGACCCCGCTGCTCCAGAAGGTCATCCCTGAGCTGAACATCTTCAACGCCCTGTCGGCGGGGCTCGTCATGGGTGTCATGATCCTACCCATGGTGGCGTCGCTATCCGAGGATGCCCTGTACGCGGCGCCCCAGCGCCTTCGAGAGGCCTCTTACGCGCTGGGCGCCACCAAACTCCAGATGATCTTCCGGACCCTGATCCCCGCGGCTCTCTCCGGCATCGCCGCCTCCTTCATCCTGGCGGCCGCCCGGGCCATCGGCGAGACTATGATCGTGGCCATCGCCGCGGGCATGCAGCCCATCATCGCGTGGGATCCTAGGGAGGCCATGCAGACCATGACGGCATTCATCGTCCGGGTCAGCATGGGCGACGTGGCCCGGGGCACCCTGGACTACCACAGTATCTTCGCCGTGGGTTTGGTGCTCTTCCTGATGACCCTGGGCCTGAACTCCCTCAGCCTGTGGCTCCGCGAGCGCTATGAGAGGGCATACCGATGAGTGCCCAGCCCATCAAGCCCACGGTCGACCCCTCGGGGGATCAGGACCATCAGCCTTCGGCCAGCCCTCGCCGGGGACGCGGCAGAGAGATCGCCTTCGAGGTGATCGCTTTGGGCGCCGTCACCGCCGCCATGATGGTCCTGGTGGGGCTGCTGGTATCGGTGGTCCTGGACGGGCACAACCGGCTCAATGCCGAGTTCCTGACGTCCTTCCCTTCAAGCATGCCCCACAAGGCGGGCCTGAAGCCGGCCTTCTTCGGCAGCCTGTACCTCATGCTGCTCACGGCCCTGTTCTGCTTCCCCGTGGGCGTGGCCACAGCCATCTACCTCGAGGAGTACGCCAAAAAGGGCGGCTTGGCGCGGCTGATCGAGCTCAATATCGCCAACCTGGCGGGGGTTCCGTCGATCGTCTACGGCCTCCTCGGCTTGGCGATCTTCGTGAGAGCCCTCAATCTGGAACGAAGCCTACTCTCCGGCGCGCTGACCCTGGCCCTGCTAGTGCTTCCTATCGTGATCATCGCCAGCCGGGAGGCGCTTAGGGCGGTGCCGCCCTACGTGCGCGACGCGTCCCTGGCCCTGGGTGCCTCCCGGTGGCAGACCGTATGGAAGCAGGTGCTGCCCATCGCCCGGCCCGGCATCATGACCGGCACCATTCTGGCCCTGTCCCGCGCCATCGGCGAGACGGCGCCCATCATCACCGTGGGCGCGGTGGGCTACATCCGCCACCTGCCCAAGGACATCAAGGACTCATTCACGGCCATGCCCATCCAGATCTACGACTGGGTCTCCCAGCGGCCCGAGGCTACCGGGCCCGACAACGTGACCTTCCAACAGGATGCGGCGGCAGGTATCGTAATACTGCTGGCCATGCTGCTAGCGATGAACGGAGTGGCGATTTGGCTACGCAACCGCGCGCAAAAGAGACTGAAGTAGACCAGCGGAGGAGGACCCAGGACGTGCAACCCGTCCCAACCCCAGTGCCCCAGGACACCGAGGACCCCGCCGGCGTGCCAGACGCCGATGCGGGGGGGCAGGCCCTGCGGCTCCGCACCGAGGAGCTGAGCGTCTTCTACGCCGACGTCCAGGCTCTCAAGAGCGTCACCGTGGAGATCCCGGCCCGGGAGATCACCGCGCTCATCGGGCCTTCGGGTTGCGGGAAGTCCACCTTCCTTCGGTGCTTCAATCGCATGAACGACGTGATCCCCGACGCCCGGGTCCAGGGGAAGGTCCTGCTGGGCGACCGCGATGTCAACGGCCGGGGCGTGGATGTGGTGGAGCTGCGCAAGCGGGTCGGTATGGTCTTCCAGCAGCCGAACCCCTTCCCCATGTCCATCTTCGACAATGTGGCCTACGGCCCGAAGATCCATGGCGTGCGAGGCAGGCAGCAGCTCCAGGAGATCGTGGAGACGTCGCTGAAGAGCGCGGCCCTGTGGGATGAGGTCAAGGACGAGCTCAAGAAATCGGCCTTCGATCTGTCGGGCGGCCAGCAGCAGCGGCTCTGCATCGCGCGCACCCTGGCCGTGAAGCCCGAGGTTATCCTGATGGATGAGCCCTGCTCGGCGCTCGATCCCCAGTCGACTTCACGAATCGAGGACCTGATGACCGACCTGAAGCGTCACTATACGGTCATCATCGTCACCCACAACATGCAGCAGGCCGCTCGAGTCTCGAAGATGACCGGCTTCTTCCTAATGGGCGACTTGGTGGAGTTCGACACGACCGAGAAGGTGTTCACCAATCCAGCCGACGAGCGCACCGAGCAGTACGTAAGCGGGCGATTCGGCTAGTCTGGCGGTGGAGGATTTGGCGAGTGGCGAGGGCCGGACGGCATTCCAGCAGGAGTTGCTGCAGCTCAAAGCGACACTTAGGCAGCTAGGCGAGTGCGGCGCCCGCATGCTTGAGGACGCCATGAAGGCCCTGGTCAACCAGGACTACGACCTGGCCGAGGATGTGCGCAAGCGCGACAACCAAGCCGATGCCCTCGATCGCCGCGTTGACGACGACACCATGAGCCTTCTCGCCCTCCAGGCGCCCGTCGCCGGTGACCTGCGGACGGTCCTCGGAGCGGCACGCATGGCCACCGATCTCGAGCGCGTGGCCGACTATGCCAAGGATGTCGCCAAGGTCGCCCGCAAGCTCCACCGGGAGAAGTACTACTGGCCCCTGGAGGACATCCCCGCCATGGCCATGTGCTGCACCAAGATGACCCGGCTCGTACTCGACGCCCTCGACGACGAGGATCCCGAGGCGGCCATCCAGGTGGCGCGCATGGACCACGACGTTGACGCCCGCTGGAAGCTCCTCCGCGACCAGCTTGTCGAGCACATGGAGTCCGACCCTCGCCATGTCCGGCAGGCTGCACGCCTCCTTCTCGTGGCCCGCTACCTGGAGCGCGTGGGGGACCACCTGGTAAACGTCGCCGAGCGGGTCCACCACATCGCCACCGGCGAGTTCCGCTCCCTCGACGATGCGTAGTGTCCGGTCCGCCGAGAGGACCCGCCCACCCCGGCGCGAAGCTCCGAGAACCCATAGCATGGAGTGATGCTCGTGCCCGCCGTAGCCTTGCGTGCCGCCGTGCTACTCGTATCTCTCGCTCCGATCGCCGGTGCGGCCCCGGCCGAGTTGGGCGCCACGTCCTTGACGAATGTCGCCGGCCCGGGCTTCGGCGCTGAGGCCGTCGCCGAGTCGTCCTTCGGCGAGCCCTACTCCGGCGCGCGAGCCATTGATGGCCAGGTGGGGCACGGCGGCCCCAACTGGTTTTCAGCCGACTCCACGCCCCTGCCGTGCGCCCTCACGATCACCCTCGACGACACCTACGACGTCCAGGCCATCGCCCTCACCCAGGCCTCGTGGACCGGCAGCATGTACCACAGCAAGCGAGTCGCCCTCGAGGCCCGGGTCCGCGGCGAGTGGGTAGAGGTGGGTGAGGTCACGCTGCCCGATCAGAGCGAAGCGCGACCGATGGTGCGGCTGGACAATCCCGTGCACGCCGATGCCGTCCGAGTGACGGTCCTGACTTCTTACGTCGAGCCGCAAACGTGCGGCTTGGCCGAGGTGGAGGTCCTGGCCTCGGGGGTCGCGTCTTGGTCGGTGCCGTCGGTACGTCTGAATGGGGACCCCGCTCCCGAGCCCATCCACGGTACCTGCGGCCTGGTACTGGTGGCCGATGGGAGCGGGCCGCAGGTGCTGTTGTCGTCCCAGCCATCGGCGGCGGGTATGGCGCTCGGCGCCAGCGAGTCGGCGTCGCTCGATCTCGAGCTGACCAACGTGCCCGATGGCGCCGAGCTGGCCGTCAGGGGACGCCTGGCGTGGGGTGGGGGAGCGTCGGGTTACATCTCCCTCTCGGGCGAGAGGCATATGATGCCACTGAACTCGCTCACTGAGACCACAATGGCGGACCTGCCTGCTGCGACCCGGGTGCCGGTGCGGCTGACGGTAACGGCCGGCGACGAGCCATGCGCCGTGGAGCTGAGGGACCTGGCTCTAATACGCGGCGGCCGGGCCCGGTCGATCCCTCTGGCACCCGCTCCACCGGTCGCGCCGCCGCTGCCTCCCCCCATAACGCCGACCCCGTCGGGGGCCATGGAGCGTCTGCTCATCGAGTGGGACTGGCGTATGCAGGACGGGATCGGCACGGACCGGGCTCCCGCTAGCTTCTGCGACGCGGCCGAGACCCTGATCGAGCGTGGTGACCGGCTGGCGTGGCGGCTGAAGGGGGAGTCCCCCGAGGCGGCAGCGGCGGCGGCATCGTGGCGCGCGAGCCGGCGCGACTGGCATGAACTCCCCCAAGGGCTGCGCGATGGTCCCGAGGGGGAAGCTGCATGGCTCGCGCTGCACTGGGCTCGGCGGGACCTGGCACTGGCCAATCCCCTGCTCCCGGACGCCCCTATCCTCTTCGCCAAACGCGTGCCCAGCTCGTTCAGCCACCAGCTCACCCAGTACTACGGACGGTACGCGAGGCCGGGGGGCGGACTGTTCGTGCTGCCCGATCCGGGTCGAAGCATGGTCGCCAACTCGCTCACCGAGGGCGCCCTGCCGCTGGGCAGCTACCTGCACCCTGAGCTGTCGTACGACGCTGAGCGCGTGCTGTTCGCCTACTGTGAGGCGCCCACGCCCCCCGAGGATACCCTCGCGGGTCACGCCGGGCGGCACTACCACCTCTACGAGATGCCCATCGCTGGCGGCGCCCCTACGCGTCTCACAAGTGGCCCCTACGACGACCTCTCGGCCAGGTACCTACCCGGGGGTGACCTGCTGTTCATCTCGACCCGGAGGGGCGGCTGGCATCGCTGCGGTAGTCCGGGCTGCGAGAACTACACCCTTACGCGATCCCGGCCCGACGGCTCTGAGCCCCGGTCCATCTCCGTCCACGAGACGCAGGAGTGGGACCCGGTGGTTCTCAATGACGGCCGGATAGCCTACACGCGCTGGGACTACGTGGACCGGCACGCGGTATTCTACGAGCAGCTCTGGTGGACCCTGCCCGACGGCAGCAACCCGAGCGCTCTGTACGGCAATAACACATTCAACCCCGTGGGCACCTGGGAGCCCCAGCCCGTGCCTGGGTCGCACCGCATCATGGCGACCGCGGCGGCGCATCACGCCATGACGGCGGGCTCCATCATCCTCGTCGATCCCCGGCGAGGCGTGGATGGGCCGTATCCGATTACGCGCCTGACCCCCGGCACGCCCTTCCCCGAGAGCGAGTCCCTGGTCTCGGGCACCTGGCAAGCGGTGGCGCCGGGCCTGGCACCGCGAACCAGCGAGGAGGAGCAGCGCTGGCCCGGGCACTGCTACCGGTCACCGTATCCCCTCTCCGAGGACTACTTCCTCGCCGCGTACAGCTTCGAGCCCCTGATCGGGGAGCCGTCGGCGAACTCGCCCAGCATGTTCGGCCTCTATCTGGTCGACGCCTACGGCAACAAGGAGCTGCTGTACAGGGACATCGCCATCGCCAGCCAGTGGCCCATTCCGCTCGTCCCTCGCCTGCGCCCGCCCACGGTCGGCGAGACCGCCGAGGGTGGGCGAGCCGGGGCCTTCCTCATCCAGGACATCAACGAGAGCTCCGTGGAACTACCGAAGGAGCGTATCGCCGCGGTCCGGGTCATCCAGCTCGTGCCCAAGTCCACCCCCGGTGCGAACAACCCCAAGGTAGGACTAGCGAACGCCTCACCCGGCAAGCAGGTCCTCGGCACCGCCCCCGTGGCCGACGATGGCTCGGCCTATTTCCGCGCTCCCGCGGGGGTGCCCCTGGCTTTCCAGGCCCTCGACCAGGAGGGCAAGGCCATCCAGACCATGCGCAGCGTGACCTACCTCCAGCCGGGCCAGACCCTGAGCTGCGTGGGCTGCCACGAGGAGCGGACGACGGCGCCGGGTAACGGGCCCGTTGCCGCGGCGGAGGCGCCCCCAGCCGACCTGGAGCCCGGGCCCGACGGCTCCAACCCTCTGAGCTACCCGATCCTGGTGCAGCCCGTTCTGGATCGGGCATGCCTGGACTGTCATGGCTCCGAGGACCCCGCGGGAGGCGTTCGGTTGACCGGCGACCCGGAAGGGACCTTCACCGTGTCGTACAACCAACTGGCACCGAGAGTGGCCTTCGCGGAGTGGAAGGGCGGCCCGGATTTCGCGGCACTGAATAGCGAGCCCCTGGCCGAGCCCGGCTTCTTCGGCGCCCGAGGGAGCGAGCTGTGGTGGATGCTGGACGAAGGGCACCATGGAGTGGAGCTTTCGCCCGCTGAGCGCGAGCGACTGATCACCTGGATGGACGCCAATGC
>WJIW01000442.1 GCA_014730065.1 Armatimonadia bacterium
GACCCAACCCGCGATCGCCCGTGACCCCGGGGATGCGGGCTACTCATCGCCCTTGTTCCTCGCCGTCTCACCCGATGGCGAGACTCTCTACGTAACCGAGAACACCGGCGACGGCGTGGCCATCGCCCGGCCCGGGGAACCCGCGCCCGACCGAGTCATCCCCGTCGGCGGCGCCCCCGCCGGCATCGCCGTATCGCCCGACGGGGGCACCCTCTACGTGGCCCAATCGGAGGCCACGGCAGTAACGGTCATCGATGCGGGCACGTACCGGACCGCCGGGGAGATCCAGGTCGGTCTCCGTCCATGGGACTTGGACCTCTCCTCCGACGGCTCCACGCTATACGTCTGCAATCAGTTCAGCAACGACGTATCGGTGGTTGATACGGCCTCGGGCGAGGAGACGGCTCGGGTGCCCGTCGTGCGGGAGCCCAGTGTCTGCGCCCTCTCCGAGCCCCAGTCGACCCTGGTTGTCGGCAACCGTCTGGCCTATGGCTCGAACCACGACCCCGACCTCGCGGCCGAGGTCAGCTTCATAGACACCGACACCATGGACATGGTGGAGTCCTTCCGGCTACCCTCGGGCTGCAACGACATCGAAGGCGTCTGCGTCTCGCCCGATGGCCGATGGGCCTACGTGGTGCACCTGCTCAGCCGGTTCCTGGTGCCCACCACCCAGCTCGAGCGCGGCTGGATGAACACCAACGCCCTGTCCATCATCGACCTGACGGACCGGTCGCTCCTGGCCACCGTGCTGCTCGATGACCTGGACCGCGGCGCCGCGAATCCCTTCGACTGCGTCATCGCCCCCGATGGCGAGACCCTATACGTCAGCCTCCGCGGCACCCACCAGATTGTGGTCGTCGATGTGCCGGGGCTCCACCGGATCATCGAGGAGACTCCCGTCGAGGAGCGGCCGGACCTGGCCAATGATCTCACCTTCCTCTACCGGAACGGTGTCAAGGAGCGCATCGACTGTGGGGGCATCGGACCCCGGGGCCTGGCCCTCACGCCCGATGGTGACACTCTGTTTGTGGCCAACTGGTTCTCGGGCGACGTGAGCACCCTCCGTACCCGGGACATGGAGCTGCGGCAGGTCGTGGATCTCGGCGATCCCGAGGAGATGGACGAGCTTCGGTGCGGGGAGCTGAACTTCTACGACGCCACCCTCTGCTTCCAGCACTGGCAGTCCTGCGCGAGCTGCCATCCCGACACCCGGGCCGACGCCCTCATGTGGGACCTGCTCAACGATGGCATCGGGAACCCCAAGAACGCCAAGTCCCTGGTCATGTCCCACGCCACCCCGCCGTCCATGTCCTCGGGCGTGCGCTCGGACTGGCGAGTCGCCAGCGAGGCGGGTTACAAGTACATCCTGTTCCGCGAGCCCCAAGGCACCGAGGTCGACGACGTGGCGGCGTACCTGGCCTCCATCGAGCCAGAGCCCGGCGCCATCCTCCTCTTGGACGACCCCGAGGTCATGGCCCAGATCGAACGCGGCCGCGAGTTGTTCGAGGATCCCAGCGTCGGCTGCGCGGAGTGCCATCCCGGACCCCTCTACACCGACCTACAGACCCACGACGTGGGAACCCGGTCCCAGTACGACCGCCGGGACGACTTCGATACACCCACCCTCCTCGAAATCTGGCGGACGGGGCCGTATCTCCACGACGGTACCGCCGTGACCGTGGAAGATGTCCTTACCGTTCGGAACGAGGGCGATGAGCATGGGACCACGTCCCACCTCAGCCCCGAGGAGATCGACGACTTGGCGACGTACCTCAAGTCGCTCTGAGCGGGACGGAGGCCTGACCTTGGCGCGCAAAACGCTGCTTCTCGCGGGGACGGCACTTCTGGCGATCTGCGGGGGCGCGTGGTGCGCGCCTTCCGACCGGGTACGCGAGGACTGGCTGGCTCAGAACGAGGTGCGTTGGCGTGGCGTCAGCGGTGGCGTCACCACCGAGCAGGATGCTCGGGGCGCCGTCGATGGCGTCATCGATGGCGGCTGGGGCTTCCACACGGACCAAGAGGACTCGCCTTGGTGGCAGGTCGACCTGGGCGAGGTCCGGGCTCTCGACCGGATCGTCGTCTACAACCGCTGCGACGGTGCGGCCAGCCGGGCGGGCACCCTGCGGGTGCTTCTCTCCGCCGATGGGCAGTCCTGGACCGAAGCCTATGTCCACGACGGCACCGTCTTCATGGGCTTCTCCGGCGGCCCGCCCTTGGAGGCACCACTCCAAGGGTCGGAGGCGCGGTACGTCAGGCTCACCTGCCCCGGCCCGGCCTATCTGCACCTGGATGAGGTCGAGCTCTACGGTCCCGCTGGTGACGCGAACCTGGCCCTCCATCAGCCGGCCAACCAGAGCAGCGTGAGCCAGTGGTCCCAGGCCGAGCGGCCGCCGGGGTCCCTGGGGATCTCCCCCGCCGATGTGGACCGCGTCGCCCGTCAGGGCCAAGGCCTCGCCTTGGAGCTTGGCGACCTAGCGGCCGGCCGCAGACTCCGCGAGATCAGCGCCGACTCCCAGGGCCTAGATCCCGAGTCCGATGCCGACGTGCTTCGCGGGCAGCTACTCGCCGCTCACGAGATCATCCGGCCCCTGATGCTGAGCCGCCCCGAGCTGGACTTCGATGACCTGCTGTTTGTGAAGCGTCAGCCGGGCTCCTTCACACACATGTCCGACCAGAACTACGGCTGGTGGTCGCGGCCGGGCGGCGGGATATTCGTCCTGGAGGACTTCAGGACCGAGGAGCCCACGCTGCGCTGCCTGACCGAGGACTGGCCCGAGGGCAGCTTCACCAGCCCCGACATCTCCTACGACGGGGAGCGGATCCTGTTCGCCTACTGCCGTCACTACCCGGAGCTGGCCGCGGCCCCCGACAAGGTGGCCAAGGAGAAGCTGCCCGAGGACGGTTTCTACCACCTGTACGAGATGAGCCTCGATGGCAGCGGTCTCCGGCAGCTCACCTCGGGCCGGTACGATGATTTCGATGGCCGCTACCTGCCCAGCGGAGACATAGCCTTCCTCTCGACCCGGCGCGGCCAGTTCATCCAGACCCGTACGTCCCTAGCCCTCTCCACCCTGGAGGCTTGCCTGCCCGACAGCTACGTGCGATGCGGCGGGGATGCATGGCGGCCCGTGGCCGTCTACACCCTCCACGTGCTGGACCCCGGAACCGGCGGCCTGCGGGCCATCTCGCCCTTCGAGAACTTCGAATGGACCCCCGCTGTGGCCGCCGACGGCCGCATCCTCTATGCCCGCTGGGACTACGTGGACCGGGACAACATGCCCTATATGGGCCTGTGGTCCACGCTGCCCGATGGCACCAACCCCAGGGCCGTCTACGGGAACTTCACCAAGTCGCCCCACTGCGTCTTCGAGGCCAGGCCCGTGCCGGGCTCGGGGAAGCTCCTCTTCACCGCCTCGGGCCACCACTCCATCACCGGAGGCAGCCTGGTGCTGCTCGACCCCTCCGTCGGCGTCGATGGGCCAGAGCCGATTACCCGAGTCACGCCCGAGGTCTGTTTCCCCGAGATCGAGGGCTGGCCCGAGACCTACTACGCCAACCCCTGGCCCCTATCTGAGACCTGCTGGCTTACGGCCTGGAGCGATCTCCCTCTGGGCAAACAGGGCGCGACCAACCCGCCCAACGCCATGGGCCTGTACGTGGGCGATGTCCACGGGAACCTGGAGCTGATCTACCGAGATCCGGACATCTCCAGCATGTACCCCATCCCCATCCGCTCCCGGCACCGCCCGCCCGTGCTGGCCTCCGACGTGGAGCACGCCGCCCGGGACGAGGGCAGCTTCCTGCTGCTGGACATCTACGACGGCATGGAGGGTATCGACCGGGGGGCGATCAGGTCGCTCCGTGTGGTCGGCGTGCCTCCCAAGACTCAGCCCAACATGAACACCCCGCATCTCGGCGTGACGGGTGACGACCCCGGGAAGTTCGTCGTGGGGACGGTGCCCGTCCAGGCCGACGGCAGCGCCCACTTCTCCGCACCCGCCGGCGTGTCGCTGTTCTTCCAGGCCCTGGACGAGGAGGGCCGGGCCCTCCGGACGATGCGCTCGGCCACCTACCTTCAGCCGGGCCAGACTTTGACGTGTATTGGCTGTCACGAGGACCGAGGGACGGCGCCCGGTAACGTCGAGGCATCGGCTGCCGCCCAGCCTGCGGCGCTCCTCGAACCCGAACCCGAAGGCTCATGGCCTCTGCGCTATGATCGCCTGGTACAGCCCGTTCTCGACCGCCGCTGCGTGGATTGCCATTCTGCTGAGGAGGCCGCCCCTGACCTCTCGCCGGGAGCCTCTTGGCAGACGCTGCTGAACTACGGGCAGCCGAGCCTCGCCGACCACGTGTGGGCCTACTACCGGGAGGGAAGCTCACCCCCGGGCACCGGCCCCGCCATCGACAGCCCGGTTCTGGCCATGCTGGGCGAAGGCCACCATGACGTGACACTCACCGATGATGACCGCCGGCGACTCGTAACCTGGATGGACACCTACGGCCAGTTCGCTGGCTCGTATAGCGCGGACCAAGAGAACCGACTCATCGCCTTGAGGGAGCGCTTGATCGGCGAGGTGATCGCGCCCCTCTCGGGCGAGTAGGAGGCCTGCCCCACCATGCTTCGAAGCCCCATATCGCTCTGCTGCATCGCCCTGATCCTGGCCGCGACGAGTCAGGCCGACGTGCGCAGCCCCGAGCAGGTGCGCGATGACTGGCTGCGACAGGAGCTGGTACGGTGGCTACCGGCGGCCGACGGCTCGGTGACCACCGCCCAGGACGCCGCGGGCGGCTGTGATGGCATCGTCGATGGCCGCTGGGGATTCCACACCGCCCACGACGACCCGCCCTGGTGGCAGGTCGATCTGGGCCAGAGCCAGCCCATCGACCGCGTGGTGATCTACAATCGCACCAACGGCGTCAGCGAGCGGGCCGCCGAGCTGATCCTGAAGGTCTCCGGTGACGGCGACTCCTGGCGCCAGGTGTACCAGCACGACGGAACCGTCTTCTACGGACATCCCGACCATGCGCCCCTCGAGGTGAGCCTGGACGACGTGACCGCGCGGTACGTGCGAGTCGAGCTGCCGGTGAAGACGGCGCTGCACCTGGATGAGGTCCAGATCTATGGCCCCGACTCCGACGACAACCTGGCCCTTCACCAGCCCGCCGATCAGAGCAGCACCTGCCAGTGGTCCAAGCCCAGCCCCGCGCATTTCACGAGCGGCGCGCTGCGGGGCCCACTGGACCGCGCGCTGAAGTCTGCCCGCCGGCTGGCATGGGATCTGGAGCATGCGCGAAGGGACACCTCCGACGAGCGAGAGCGCCTCCGAGCCATCGCCCGGGCCGCCGAAGCCTCGGACGCCGATGCCGAGGGCCTGTACCTGGAGGCGCGGTCCATCGCCCGAGACCTCATGCTGGGTCATCCTCTGCTCGACTTCGATGACCTGCTGCTGACCAAGCGCATGCCTGGCCGCTACTCCCACATGTCCGACCAGTACCTGAGCTGGTGGGCTCGGCCCGGTGGCGGCATCTACCTCCTGAAGGACTTCGCCAGCGACTCGCCGGAGCTGATCTGCCTCACCGAGGACTGGCCCGAGGGCAGCTTCATGCGCCCCGAGCTGTCGTACGATGGCGAGCGCGTCCTTTTTGCCTACTGCCGGTACTACCCCGGCGTGGCCGAGAATCGCGACAAGGTAGACAAGATGAGCATCCCCGAGGATGCCTTCTACCAGCTCTACGAGATGCGCATCGATGGCTCCGAGGTGCGGCAGCTCACCTCCGGCCGGTACGACGACTTCGATGGCCGGTATCTCCCAACGGGCGACATCGTCTTCCTCTCGACCCGTCGGGGCCAGGTGATCCAGTCCAGCGGCGCTTTCACCCTGGCGTCACTGACCGCGTGCCTACCGGACTCCTTCGTCCGGTGCGGCGGCGACTCGTACCGGCCCGTTTCGGTGTACACCCTTCACCGGATGAACGCCGGCGGTGGCGAGATCACGCCGCTTAGCCCCTTCGAGAACTTCGAGTGGACCCCCACCATCGGCGACGATGGGCGCATCCTCTATGCCCGCTGGGACTACGTGGACCGCAACACCACCGGCTACATCGGCCTTTGGTCGACCCTACCCGACGGCACCAACCCCCAGCTCGTGTATGGCAACTTCACCGTCGCCCCCCATTGTGTCTTCGAGGCCCGCTCGGTGCCCGACTCGCGGAAGCTGATCTTCACCGCCTCCGGTCACCACTCAACCACCGGTGGCCCTCTGGTCCTACTCGATCCTGCCCGAGGCACCGAGGGCGCCGCGCCCCTCACCGAGCTGACTCCCGAGATCTGCTACCCCGAGGCCGAGGGCTGGCCCGACAGCTACTTCGCAAACCCCTATCCCTTGAGCGAGACCTTCTGGCTGACGGCGTGGAGCGACAAGCCCCTGCTGCCCGAAGGCTCGGCCCAGCACGGCGACGCCCACGGGATCTACCTGGGCGATGCCTACGGCAACCTGGAGCTCCTGTATCGGGATCCGGAGATCTCCTCGATGTACCCACTTCCGGTTAAGCCCCGGCCCCGTCCCACGCCATTGTGGGGGCCGCGGGAGGAGATCGGGCCGGGGATGGGTGAGTTCCTGGTCCTCGACGTGTACGAGGGCCTGGCCGGCGTGGAGCGGGGAGCCGTGGAGTCGCTCCGGGTCGTGGGCTGCCCGCCGAAGGTCCAGCCGGTGAAGAACGATCCGCACATCGGCGTCACCCACGACGACCCCGGCAAGTTCGTGCTCGGCACTGTGCCCGTTCGCGACGATGGCTCGGCCCGGTTCGTCGCCCCCGCGGGTGTGCCCGTATTCTTCCAGGCCCTGGATGCCGATGGCGTGGCGATCCAGACCATGCGAACCCTAACGTACCTCCAGCCGGGGCAGAGCATGACCTGTGTCGGATGCCATGAGGACCGGGAGACGACCCCACCCAACGCCCTGGCATCGGCCAGTACCGCCGAGCCCAAGCCCCTGGCGCCCGGGCCGCAAGGAACGTGGCCTCTGCGATACGATGAGCTGGTCCAGCCGATCCTCGACCGAGCCTGCGTTGACTGCCATGGCACCGACGGCGCCGAGCCACTCCTGACCGCCGATGCCTCGTGGCAGGCGCTCCTCGACTACGGGGAGCCGAGTCTTCGCGACCATGTGCTCGCGCGTTACGAGGATGGACGCTCCCTGGTCGGCAGGGGTGCCGCCGCCACGAACCCCCTCCTGAGCCTCCTTCAGGCAGGCCACCATTCGGCCGAGCTGACAGGGCCCGAGACTCGCCGCCTCGTCACATGGATGGACCTGTACGGCCAGCGCTCGGGCTCGTACAGCCCCGAGCAGGAGACGGAGCTGGTGGCTCTCCGGGACCGGCTGGCTCCCGAGCTGTACCCGTAGGCTCGGGATCTAGGGCGCGACTCGGACACATTCGAGGGCGCCGAGGCCAAACTGGATCTCCTCGCCCGCGGTGCCGAAGTAGCCACCCCATCCTATGGAGAGGGCTGCGATGCGGCCGGGATCCAGCGGCGCGTCGGACTCGGACCACGCGGTGCGATCCAGGTCACTCCACCAGACCGTCTCGGTGGCCCAGCCAGGCTCGCTCAGCGAGCGATTCAGCGGCGCGATGAACTCACCGCCGTCCTGGGTCACCGCGATCACGAAGAACCGCGGCGCCGATCCCTCCTGGTCGCCGGGGATGAAGATGCGAACCCGCAGCCCCTCCCACCCGCCGAGGGTGCCTGGGTCGACGTCCACCATGGCGAAGCACCAGCTATCCACATCGGTCTCTCCGATGCGTGCCTCAACGAGGGTGCCCGGCCTGCCGTCGAGGTCGGCCTGGGCGCTAGTGCCCCCCACATGGGGAGCGCATCCGGGGGCGTCCCGTACCTCCGTGTGCGGAAGCGGGGCAGCAGCGAGCCGAAGTGCGGCAACGCCGGACACTTCCGGCAGGATGGTCTCGGCCCGCTCCACGGCGATGGCTCGCGCGCCGTATGCGGGTAGCTCGACCTCAAAGGTGGCCGCTCCATCCCTCCGCTCGCCGAGCTCACGTACCTCGCCCGTCTCCGGTTCGAAGCTCCATGCCTGGCCCTCGGCCGCCAAGGTCAGTTGACCACGAATGGTCTCCGGCGAGCTGTTCATCAGGAAGTACAGCTCACGGCCGTCCTTGCGTCGGTGGGTGACCCGCATCGCCCCGAGGTCCTGGGAGACCTCGACGTCCCGCGGCAGAGCGTCATCGAGGACCCGCGGCAGCAGCGTGACCATCGCCGAGCCCAAGACCAGGGCCCCGCCCCCCGATCCGCTTGGGACCGCCCGCAGCGCATCGGAAGCGGGGCTCGCCGCCTCGGCGCCGAGCATGCCCCGGAGCAGCTCGCGGCAGCGAGGATCGTCGGTGCGGGTTAGGCCAGCCATGGGCAGGTCGCCGCAGAAGACGACCAATCCACCGGCATCGACCAGCTCAGCCAGCCGCTCCAGCGCCTCCACCCTCAGGGTATCCGTCGCCGGCAGGATGACGGTCCTCAATGTCAGCTCGCCACACCGCAGGGTGCCATCCTCAACGCTCCCCTCGGCAATGGCCCTGCTGTCCACTACCGAGTAGTCGCGCTGATTCTCGAAGAGGGCCTCCTGCACTTCGAGCCAGACGCCATCGATCCGGCGCAGCCGCTCGGAGCTGGTGGCGCCCTGAGTGGCCGGAGTGAAGGCCGCCCAGCCGCTCTCGACGGGATACAGGACGCCGATCTCCGCCCGCGAGCTGGTCCCGCGTAGCAGCGTCTCGCACCGGGCCACCCACTCGTTCAGCTCCCTGATCTCCTGGGTGGAGAGACCCGCATAGGAGTAGTAGGAGGTGATCGTCGTCACGCCGGCCACGAACTGCATCCCACAGGTCCCGCGGATCTGGTCGGCGGTCACCGGAACCACCGGCCGGTCGTCGCCCTCGGCACGGTAGCGCTGCACGTGGTCCGAGGTCTCGCTCATGACCACGGGCGCGCCCTTGAGATGCGCGATGGAGCCCAGAAGCTTGGCGACGTGCCAGGGTACCTGCTCGGGCAGGGATGTCAGGCAGTCCATCGAGGGATAGCCCAGAAGCTCGGCGCAGCGGTAGAAATCGCCGTAGTTGATGATGTGCTGGTCCAGGTGCTCCTCCATCAGCAGGTGGCCGCCCGACGGGATGTCATGCTCGCGGCACCACTCGGCGATCTGCCCGAAGAAGCCCTCGGCCGTCAGCTCGCCCACATGGTCCCAGTAGTCGCAGCGGGCCCGGTGCCCCGCCTCTCCCCCATCGGCGACCAGGGCCGGCAGCAGAGGTACCAAGTCATAGCCCTTCTCCCGATGGAAGCTGCTCGCCAGGCCCGCCGACCAGGGGATCGCCGGGTACGGCTGCCGCTTGAAGAACAGAGCCATGAGGGACGGCTCGTCGGTGAAGGTGGCCTCGAAGGTACCGCTCAGATCGGGAAAGCGCTCGGCGTACTGCTCGTGGTTGACCCGGATGTAGACCTCTGTCGCCCGGGGATCGAGAAGGTTGATATAGGGCTGGTGCAGGAAGACGTTGGAGGTGGCGTGGGTGCCCTCGTACAGCTCGGCGCGGCTGAATCCGAAGACCTCCCACTCCCCCTCCGGCGCCTCCCAGCTCAGGACGCCATCGGCGACGGTGGTCGTTAGGTCCACCGAGGAGCTCAGGTCCAGAACGCCCTCACGCCACGGACAGGCGGAGGCGTAAACCAGCTCGCCCGGCGGGACTCTCAGCTCAGCGGCTCTCCCCTCGACCCGGGCCCTGCTCACGTACAGCCCCTCGGCCCGGCCTTCGGGGTATGCCTCCAGAGTCAGCCCTCCCGCGCCGCCGCTGGGGTAGCCCTTCTCGTCGTACAGCCACAGCCGCATGCCCATGGACTCCGCCAGGTCCACCCCGTGCAGGAAGGACTCCCAGTTCGCCTCACTCTGCATGTACTCGTCGAAATGGACGTTGCAGACGACTCCACCGAAGCCTTGCTCGGCCAGCGTGCTCAGCAAGGCTTCGTGCTGCCCGGGGTCTTTGGGGAAGTTGTGGATGATCTTCAGAATCCCCGCATCGGCGGGCGGGTCCGCGAACTCGGCCTCGATGGCCTCCCACCCCTGAGCCCAAGCGGCCGAGGCCAGGATCAGGCCCGCCAGGAGAAGCGTCCATGCATCGGTCATCGGGGATCACCCTCTCGCGTCTAGGCTGTGGCGGCTCGGGTCCTCTCGAGCAGCTCCTGGGGGTTCACCGGCATCCCCGTCCGGCTGCTCTCGATGGCGGCGAAGACGAGGGCCACCGACTGTAGGTTGGACTCCACGTCCGTCTCCATCGGCTCCCCGCCCTCCAGCCACCGCACGAACTTCTCGACCAGCCAGGTGTTCGCCCACTTGCTCTGCTGAAGCGGCGGGACGCTGACTCCCGTGCCCTCGCGTACGGCACGGCCCGAGGAGCCGGGGTCGTACTCGAAGCGCTCGACCTCACGGCGGTCGAGGATCAGCGTCGCGCCCTCCATCTCGACCCGGACGTACTCGTTGGTCCAGCAGTTCAGGCCCACGGCATTGGTCTTGCTGCCCTCGTACGTGCCCCGAGCCCCACTGTCGAAAGCCATGATGACCAAGCCCTGGCTATCGCCCTGGAACTCGCCCCACTCCGGATTCCAGGTCTCGGCATAGAGGCGGGTGCACAGGCCGCCGGCCAAGTCGGCGATGATGTCCAGGTGGTGCACCGCACCCTCGATCATCAGCGTGTCGGGGATCTCGTGGCGGAAGGCACCCCAGGAGCCGTACTTGCGGCAGTCGCAGCCGAACCGGAGCACCACATAGTCCAGCCCACCGTAGCGGCCCGACTGGACCTCCGAGCGCAGGGTGGTCTTATCTTGATCGAACCGATGGCTCATCGTCACGCCCATCTTGAGCCCCGCACGCTGCACCTTGTCGGCGATGCGGACCGAGCCCTCCAGGGTGTCGGCAATGGGCTTCTCCGAGAGGATGTGCAGTCCGCGCTCCACAGCCAGGTCCACGATCTCCTCATGGCTCGCCGGCGGGACTACGATGGAGCAGAAGTCGGCATCGTTCTCGGCAATGGCGCGGGCGGGATCGGAGTAGAGCTGGCTCTCGTCCAGGCCGAGGTGTTGCTGAGCGTTGCCGAGGGCGGGCGCGTTCACGTCGGCCGCCGCCACCACCTCGATCAGGCCATCGTGTACATTGGGCGGCAAGAAACGCTGGCACCAGAGCGCGCCGAAGCCTCCGGTGCCGATCTGGATCATCTTCAGTGGCAAGGGGCGACCTCCCGCGGGTTATTGCTCCATGCTTCGGTCGCCATGCCGCCGGCACCTGGGCCGCGTGGCGGGGGCTGCCCCCGAAGCACTGAACCCGAGCATCGCCTAAGAAGCGAACCGTCGCAGGAATCGGCACGGTGGCCCGGCGAATATGGCATACGGTAGATGATGATGACAAGCCCTCCCTTGAGGGAGAGGCCCCATCGAGAGAGGAAGGGATCGCGTCATGCCCCGCATAGCCCTTTGGCTGCTCGCTATTGCGCTGATACTGACCATGGGCGTCGCCGTCGCCCAAGACGACGCCGCCGAGCCCATGGATGAGGAAGCCACGTCCGCTGCTGAGGAGGGAGACGTGGAGGAGGCCGCCCCCATGGGTGAGGCCGAGGAGCCCGACTTGGAGGCCGCCGAGGAGGAAGGCCCTATGGGCATCATAGAGGCCGAGACCGAGGACGATGACGCCGGCTCCATGGCCGCTCCCACCGAGGGCCCCACTCCCGACCCTGCGGACACCGGCGCCCCGCTCATTGCCTATATTCTGATCGGAGGCTTCCTCCTGGCCGCCGGCGTGTTTGTGCTGCGCCGCACTGCGATGGCCACCCGGTAGTCACCCTCGCCACCTTCCAGTGGGTGAGTGAGTCTAGCGCGCATCCCGAATCTGCGCCGGGGCGGGGGGGATTGGCGCCCACCGAGACAGGGCTCTCGCCTCGGTGGGTGCCAGCCACTCTTGCCCGACGCCCATCGCCTTGGTAACCTCCCTTCACGGCCTCGCGGCCGAACGAGGGAGGCATGTCCCCGATGAAGACCCGACCCCGCGCCCTGCTGGCGCTGCCGATCATCGCTCTGCTGTCCACGGCCCTGCTGGCCGACCCGGTAAGCCTGACCTTCCAGCCCGAAGAGGACCTGGAGATCACGTACGAGCTCGAGGCTGGCGGCGAGCGCATCATCCGCGCCGCAGGCCAGCCACCGGAGCGAGCCGACCTGGAGTTCGAAGCGACACGGATCGACTCGGTGGAGACCGTCGACGATGACGGCATCATCCTTACCCGGACCCTAAAGGACATCGTGTATGAGGAGGACGGCGACCGGGTGGCCATTCCGCCCAGTATCGAGGACGAGGCCATCGCCTTCAGCGCTGACTCCGAGGGCAACGTGCTCCCTGTGGACGAGACATGGGACGAGGAGGCCCCCGAGAACTTCGGAGACTTCCTGAACCTCTTGGAGACGGTTCCCTTCGGCGATGGCCCCGTCGAGGTCGGCGAGAAGTGGGACGCATCGCCCCCCGAAGATGACGCGGATACCGAGGGCGTGGAGATCGTCAAAGACGTCTCCGAGGCGGAGATCGTGGCGATCTACGAGAGCGAAGGCATGGAGGTCGCCCTCATCCGCCAGCGTGTCGACGCGGTCATGATCTACAAGGACCAGCCCCAAGAGGGTGTGAACCTCAGGGGGACAATCCAAGCGGAGATCCTCCAGTCGAACCGGGTCGAGGACGGCGTCCTGCTGGGGGTCAAGGGTAGGCTCTACCAGAAACTCGATGTAATGGCGCCCCAGGGCGAGATCCTCTGGTCCATGGAGCTGCCCGATCTCGAGGGCACACTTCGGGTCGCGGGGGGATAGAGCCCCGCGTCGCCGATCGGAGGCCGACCGAGCGTGGGCACTGCGAGCTGCATCGCTTTCCTCTTCGGCTGCGTGGGCGTCATCGTCTGCGTGTACACCGTGCCGCGTATGGTGATCGACGGCGTCCTTACCGGCGTGGAGGGCATACTGCTTGCATGCGCCATGATCCTGATGATCGTTGGCGGCGGCGCATTGGCCAGGGTCGCGCCGACCATCTCCACCCTTCTGGTGCTCACCTTCCTCTTCATGCTCGGGGCCCTGCCGTACGTGCGCTATCTGCTCCGCGACCGGGGCAACTGGGCGATCGCCCAGCAGGACATCGAGCGGTACGAGAGATCCCTCGCCTTCGATTCCAGCCTCAATGCCGCACGGGTCGCCCTGGGCGATACCTACAGGGAACTGGGACTGTACGACAAAGCCGTGGAGTACTACGAGGATGCTCTGGATAGGGAGCCCGAGCATCGGGAGGCCCACAAGGGCCTAGAGGAGTGCCTGAAGCTCCAGAGCGTGGCACGGAAGGAGACCTGGCTCTGCCACATCTGCAGCGCTGCCAACGATCCCAGAGACGAGCGCTGCTTCAACTGCGAGACGCCCCGAGGCCGGCTCGTTCGGACTCCGCTCTTCCACCGCCTAAGCCCATGGGTGTTCGGAGGCGCCCAGGCCGTCGTCATGCTCCTGCTTGTCGCTGACCGGCTGAGCGACTTTGGAGCCCTAGGCGTCACGGTCTTGATCGCCGGCGCCTTCTACACCCTCTATTCCTTCGATCCGACGGGCGACATCTAGCCCTGGCTTCGGTAGAATGGCCGGGCTATGAAACTCATCGTAGGGCTGGGAAACCCCGGCTTCGGATACCGCAAGACACGGCACAATGCGGGCTTCATGGTCATCGACCGTCTCGCCGACCGACTGGGCACCAAGGTGGGCCAAAAGGCGTACCGGGGGCTGGTTGGCCGAGGCGTGGAGGCGGGCGAGCAGGTGGTGCTGCTCAAGCCCATGACCATGATGAACCTCAGCGGAATCTCCGTCGACCTCGCACTGGAGGACCTGGGCGTGGATCCGGTCGATACACTGGTCGTGTACGACGAGGTCCAGCTCGACCCGGGCCAGATCCGCCTCCGCCCCAAGGGCTCCCATGGGGGTCACAATGGCGCCGCGTCGGTCATCCGCGAGATCGGCAGCCAGGCCTTCCCCAGGCTCCGTGTGGGCGTGGGCGGCGCCGACAAGCCGGACCGAGCGACCTACGTCCTGAAGAACTTCGGGCGATCTGAGTGGCCGAAGGTCGAGGAAGCGCTGGACGATGCGGCCGACGCCTGCCTGCTGTTTGTTCGCGAGGGCATCGAGGCGGCCATGAACCGCTACAACAAGTAGCTTCCGCAGGGGGATTGTGCTGTGACGCCGCTCCTGGCTTACGCCTGCGTCTATGCCCTGGGCATCGTCATCGCCAGCCAAGTGGACCTTCCCCCCGTGACCACCGGTGGCATGGCGCTTGTGCTTGCGGGCGGGACGGGGATCCTGGCGTGGCGGGGGGCAGGGCGGCTGGCGATGTGGCTGCTGGCCCTCGTCGCACTGCTCTCTGGAGCGACCACCTACGAATGCGCCATGCAGCCCGGACGGTGGGACCCCTGTCACCTGCCACCGAGCACCGAGGTGGCGCTGCACGGACACCTGGTACGCGACCTTCCCCTGGACCAGCGGCGCGCGAAGACCTTCATGCGCGTCAGGGCGGGCAAGGTGGGCAGCGAGGTCCTACCCCTAAGAGGGGTAGTTGTGGTCGAGGCCTTCCATCCGCCCGAGGTTACCGCCGGGAGTGAGGTCGTGGTGGTGGGCCGCATCGCGCCCATGCGGAAGGCCACCGAGAGCCGGCAGTTCGACGAGGCCGACCACTACGGGCGGAGGTACGGCGCCTTCGTCCGGGTGCGTCACGCGGCGGTGATCCCCGTAGATCGGGGCGGGCCAGACACCATGGCCGATGTGCGCAGGTATCTGGTCGAGGAGTGCCGCGCAACGTGCCCCCAAGGCGATGACGGTATCCGCGCCGCGGTGATGCTCAGCATGGTCTTCGGCGCGTCCTCTCTGCAGATCCCCGAGGAGACCATGGAGAGCTTCCGCCGTGCGGGCACGGTGCACGTCCTGGTCGTCTCCGGCGCTCAGCTCGCCCTGCTCGCGGGCATGGGCGCATGGGTAGCGGGAGCGCTCCGCCTCCGGCCCTGGGGGGAGCTCGCCCTGGTTCTGCTCCTCGCTCTCTCGTACGCCTTGCTGCTTCCCATGGATGGGACGATCCTGCGGGCCATGGCTCTGATCGTAGTGCTATATGTGGGGCGAGCGCTCCAGCGCGACCCGGACCTCCCCCTGTCCCTGGTGGCCGCGCTCATGGCCTTGCTGCTGGTCTGGCCCGGCGGACTGTACGATCTGTCCCTGCGCCTCTCGGCACTGGCGCTTCTCGGGGTCGTGTACGGCCTTCGGATCCTCGGCCCACGGGAGATCCCCGCCTGGCGACGACGGCCCCTCGCCTGGGCCAGCCGGGGAATGTGGGCGACGGCGGCGGCCAGTCTGGGTGCGTCATTGGCCACCATCCCCCTCATCGCCGGCACCTGGGGCACCGTCTCCCTGGTCGCTCCCTTGGCGAACCTTGTGGCCGTTCCCATCGCGAGCGTGCTCACGATACTGATGTTCGTGTCCACCGTGGTGGCGCCCATCTGGAGCCTGCCCGCCGAAGCCATCAACCACGTCGGCGGATTGCTCGCGGAGCTGCTGATCTGGTCGACGGAGCTAATGGGCGGCCATCCCTGGGCCTCCGTCGAGGTAACCGAAGAGGATGGACACGCCGTCGCCTGGCCCGGCTGGCTCGTCGCCGTGTGCTACCTGGTGCTGGCCGGGGCGGTCTGGGGATCGGAGCGGGTTAGGAGGACCCGGCGAACCCGGCGTAGCGACCTCCCCGCCAGCTAGAGGAGCCGTCGCCCAGGACATCGAACCAATTCCTGCGATGACCCAGCCGCGGAGATCCGACAAGGACGCGACCGGACCGGGCAAGGGCCGCACGACCCTGTCCCTGGTGTTGGAGCACGGCGGACCACTCGTCGCTCTCGCGGCGGTGGTTGGCCTCTTCATGGCTCTGGAGCCATCCTTCCGGAACGTCGCCAACTGGCAGAACATCGGCCGCCAGATGGCCGTGGTTGCCATTCTGGCCGCGGGCGAGACCTTCGTCATCGTCGCGGGCGGCATCGACCTCTCCGTGGGGTCTGTCGTGGCCTTGTCCGGAGTTCTATCGGCCCTGGCGATGAAGGCCCTGGGCGTGCCCGACCCCCTCGTGGTGCCCATGGGCATCTGCGTGGGGCTCGGTACAGGCGCCCTTGTGGGCGCCTTGTCGGGCGTGATCACCGAGTTGGCCGGGATCCCGAGCTTCGTGGTGACACTGGGCATGCTGGGCGTGGCCGCGGGCGCCGCGAAGATCGCCAGCGGCGGCGTGGGCGTGAGCGGGATCCCCGACGCCTTCGACTGGCTGGCCGCCAAGAGCATCCCCATCGGCCCCACGATCGCCATCCCCACGGCTGCCATCGTCACCATCCTGGTCATCGTGGTTGGCCAGATCGTCCTCTCCAGGACCCGGTTCGGCCGATCCGTGTACGCCCTGGGCGGCAACCGGGAGGCCGCTCGCCTATCGGGCGTTCCCACGCGCCGGATCAGCATCATGACCTTCGTTATCTCCGGTGGGCTGGCCGGTCTGGCGGGGATCATGGCCGTGTCCCGCATCGGCTCAGCCCAGCCCACCGCCGGTGAGGGATATGAGCTGAACGCCATCGCCGCCGCCGTCATTGGCGGGACGAGCCTCATGGGCGGCGAAGGCTCCGTCCTCGGCTCCTTCGTCGGCGCTCTGATCATGGCCGTCATCGCCACCGGGCTCGACCACATGATGGTCAGCCAGTTCATACAAGAGGTCGTCATCGGCGGCATGATCATCGTCGCCGTCATCGTCGACAAGCTCCGCCGCACCGTGGCCACCTAGGCCCGAAACCAGAGCTGGCCGAGAGGAACCCCTATGGCAATCATGCTCATCATGCTCGGCGGACTGCTCGACCCCATCGCCCAGGAGTACGGCGTCCCGGCCATGGCCGCCGCCGTGATCCAGCAGGACGATCTCATCGCCATGGGCGTCACGGGCACCCGAACCCAGGGCGAGGACTCGCCGGTGACCGAGGGTGACCTGTGGCACGTCGGCTCATGCACCAAATCCATGACCGCGGCCCTTTGCGCCACCGCAGTCGAGGAGGGTCTTCTGAGGTGGGACACGACTCCCGGTGAGGCCTTCCCGGAGCTCGAGGACGCCATCGACCCCGCCCTTGAGGGGATCACCCTGGAGATGCTCCTCCGTCACCGCGCGGGACTCGATCCGTACACGGAGCCAACCCCGGAGCTTGAGGAGTTCCTGGGCTCACTCGAGGTCCTGGAGCCGAGGAAGCAACGGATGGTCGCCACAGCGAAGGTGCTTTCCGAGCCTCCTCTGCATGAGCCCGGCACAACCTATGAGTACTCGAACATGGGCTATACCGTGGCCACCGCCATGGTCGAGCGGGCCTTGGATGAATCGTGGGAAGACCTGATCCTCGAGCGGGTGCTCCAGCCCCTCGGCATCCACGGCGCCCAAGTGGGCTTCCCCGCGGCCGACGACGATAGCCCACAGCCTTGGGGCCACCTGCCCACCGAGGACGGATTCCAGCCGTGGCCCCCGAGTGAGCACTACGCGCTTCCGCCGGTCATCGCCCCCGCGGGCGACCTGAGCCTGACCATTCAGGACTTCGCCGTGTGGTCCATGTGGTACCTGGTCGGTGCCGCCGGCGAGGATACGCCAATCCTCACGGCCGAGTCCTTCGAGAAGCTGACGGACGGGGTGCCAACTCAGGGAGACGGCCTGTCCCAGTACGCTATGGGCATCGCACCCATGGCCTTGGCCGGGCACGAAGTGCTCTGGCACAACGGTAGCGCGGGCACGTTCTTCGCGTGGATGACTATCCTCCCGGAGGAGGAGGCCGCCATCGTCGTGGCCACCAACGCCGGCGGCGACGACGCCGAGGCAGCATGCAAGGCGGCGACGCTGAAGCTGATCGAGGAGATCGTGGACAAGGTACCAGGCGAGGCCATGGAGGCTGGTGGGGGGTAGGGGCAGGACGACGGGTGACTGGCGTGCCGCTCCTAACCGATGGGCGGCGCTACGTGACCGAGCAGACCCCCAATGAACTGCCTGGCGGACAACTGCGGATTGGGCTCCACGTAGTTGGCTCGGCAGCGAGCCCGCGAGCGGTCCGACATGAGGAAGCAGGCGGAGTCGTACTTGCGCTCGTACACGAGCTTCTGGCACAGCAGTTCGTAGCGCCTAGCATATGAGGCACCATCGAACTCGGGTAGGACGTCGAAGTGCTGGTTGCTGACGCTGACAGGGCCACGGGAACGCTCGCAGTCCTCCAGCATCAGCAGATACCCAAGCCACGGTCTGCACGGACCTAAGGCGCCCTCCCGGAATGCCGTCCAGAGGTCTTCCGCACTGCCCAGTGCTTCCTCTACCCTGTTGTTGATGTTATTGCCGAAGGAAGGCCCCACATGGGTCTTGAGCTCGAGCGCCGCGCGCAACTGATCGTCCACCACTACCAGCAAGTCCCAGTCCTTCGTCGCCCTGTAGTAGCCCGGGAGAGTCGTTCTCCTCGGGTGGATGAACTCGGCTGCCACCCCCGCTCTCTCCATCAACTCGCGGAGGACCTGGGCAAAGCCATCCATCTGCTTGCCTCCGGTTACCTGGCTACGTGAGCCCCGATCGGTCGTGCCTCTGCGCTTCTGAGTCGTGCCCTGCGCGGTCCGCACGGCCCAATGGTGGCGGACGGCGCGTGCGAACACATAGTCGTCGATGGTGACCAAAGCGACTCCTCCCCGAAACAGCGTGTACTGAGTGTCCCGCATTCTCTCCAGACGATCCACAGCGTATTCGTAATACGAGGGGATGACCTCGATACCGATACTGTTTCGGCCCCAGGTGCAAGCCGCGAGATTCGTGGTCCCGGTGCCCATAAACGGATCCAAGACGATGTCGTGGACGAAGGAGAACATCCTGATGAGGCGTTCAGCCAAGGCCAGTGGGAATGGGGCAGGATGATCCCGCGTCGATGCCCCACCGAGCGTCCACACCTGCTGGAACCACTGGCGGTGCTCGGCCTCCGGAATGACCGAGAGGAGCTTCTCGGCTTGAGTAGGGCTACGGTACCCGCCCGGCTTCCGCTGGAACAGGATATACTCAATGTCGTTCTTGACCACGGCGTTTGGCTCGTAAGGCTTGCCGAGAAACCTGGAGTTGCCGGCCACCTCGAACTGCGCGTTGGCGATCTTGTGCCAGATGATGGGCGCGAGATTGTCGAATCCGAGTTGGCGACAGCGTTCCTGGATGCTCGCGTGCAGGGGCATTACCAGGTGCCTGCCGAACTTACGGCGGGGCAGACAGACGTCTCCGACGACGATGACCATGCGACCTCCGGGGACGAGGACCCGGAGCACATGGCTCCATACCCTATCCAACTCGTCCAGAAATGAGTCGTAGTCGGCGACATGCCCCAACTGACCCGTATCATCTTCGTACTCCTTGAGCGTCCAGTAAGGAGGCGAGGTGACGACGAGATGCACCGACTCGTCCTCGACGACGTCCAGGTCCCTGCTGTCCGCGCAGTGCAGCTCGTGCCAAGTAGCTAGCTGCCCACAAGCTGCTGCCAGCAGATCCGTGACTGCCGAATTCTTGGCGATTGCGGGCATCGCCCGCTGTATGTCACCATTCACCATGGCCAGAGCGTCAGCCGGCACTGCTGACTCGGGCGACTGGATACCCTCGGTTGCTACTCGACGCATGCCGCACCTCTGGACTCTGGGGACACTGGCTCGGGCGAGCCCCACGTGATGATAGCACAGACTGCGCAACGGCGCTCAGAGAGGCGACACATGGGGAGATCCACCGGCGAGGAGTGCGGGGAAGGGCATACCGACGAGCGCACGCTGACCGATCACGCGGTGCGGATCGGGAGCATACCCTTCGTAGTGCCCGAAGCCACGCTCGGGGTATGCCGGGAGTGCGGCGCGACCTACCCCTCCTCGCGCGAGTACAAGCGCTGGCGCCGCCTCTTCGAGGAGCACCAGCGGGCCACGGGTAACACCCTCAGCCCCGCCGAGATCCGCCCCATCCGCGAGTGCACCTGCCTCAACATGACCCAGTTCGCCCAGCTCATCGGCGCCACGCGCCAGTCCCTGAGCCACTGGGAGAGCGATGACCGCCAGTCCGAGCCCTCTCGCATGGTCGATCTCCTACTGCGGCTCGTGCGCGAGTCCCTGGGCGGGCGGGCCATCGATGTGCTAGGCTTCATGTCGGCTCGGGCTCGCCAGCTAGGGCTCGATGTCGATCTGCCGCAGCCTACCCAATCCACCCCAGCCACCTAGGAGACCCACCATGCTTGAGGCCCTGCGCGAGGACGTCTGTGCCGCCAATCTCGCCATCAAGGAAGCTGGCCTCGTTACCCTTACCTGGGGGAACGTCTCCGGCCTCGACCCCGCCACCCGCTCCATGGCCATTAAGCCCAGTGGCGTCAGCTATGCCGAGCTGACGCCCGACAAGATCGTCGTGCTAGCGGTAGACTCGGGTGAGGTGCTGTGGGGCGAGCTGCGGCCATCGTCCGATACTCCCACCCACCTCGTCCTCTACCGTGCCTTCGAGGGGATCAGCGGCATCGTCCACAGCCACTCCACCCATGCCACCGCCTGGGCCCAGGCTCGCCGCCCCATCCCGGCCTATGGCACCACCCATGCCGATCACTTCCGGGGCGCCGTGCCCTGCACCCGGATGCTGACGGCGGCCGAGATGGCCGAAGAGTACGAGGCCGACACGGGCCGGGTCATCGCCGAGACATACCGCAGGCTCGATCCCCACGAGCATCCCTCGGTGCTGGTCGCCGGACACGGACCCTTCGCATGGGGACCGACCCCCGCCAAGGCGGTGGAGAACGCCATCGTGCTGGAGGAGGTCGCGCGCATGGCATCCCTCACCGAGGCCGCGGCGCAGGACCCGCGCCCCATTCCGCGAACCCTTCTCGACAGGCACTTCCTGCGTAAGCATGGCAAAGACGCCTACTACGGACAGCGATAGCGGAGGCGAATGACGATGGCAACTGACAAGACTACCCTCGGGCTCCTGGTCGGCAACCGGGGTTTCTTCCCCGACCACCTGGTCGACTCGGGCCGCAAGCAGGTCCTGGACGTGCTCGGCAAGGCCGGCATCGAGGTCGTATGCCTGGATACCAATGACACCAAGTTCGGAGCGGTGGAGACTCGGGACGAGGCGGAGAAGTGCGGCAGGCTCTTCCGCGACCGAGCCGACGACATCCAGGGCGTGCTGGTGACCCTACCCAACTTCGGCGATGAGCGCGGCGTGGCCGACGCTCTGAGGTTCGGCCAGGTCGAGGTGCCGGTCCTGATCCACGCCTTCCCCGACGACCCCAAGAAGATGAGTGGCGACGACCGCAGGGATAGCTTCTGCGGCAAGATGTCCGTCTGCAACAACCTCACTCAGTACGGCATCCGCTACTCCCTCACCACCAACCACACCGTGGATCCCGAGAGCGATGAGTTCCTGACCGAGTTGGAGCAGTTCGCCGCTGTCAGCCGCATCGTCACCGGGCTCAAGGGCGCCACCATCGGCTCCATCGGCACCCGGCCATCGGCGTTCAAAACGGTGCGGTACTCCGAGAAGATCCTGGAGGCCAGCGGCATCAGTGTGGAGGTCGTCGATCTCTCGGAGATCCTCTTCGGCGTGGAAGCCCTGAAGGACGACGACTCCCGGGTCAAGGACCGGCTCAGCGCGGTCAAGGAGTACCTCAACATTGAAGGCGCCCCCGAGGACGCCCTAACCAAGATCGCCAAGCTCTCGGTGGTCATTGACGAGTGGTGCGAGCAGAACCACATCGCCGCCACCGCCTTCCAGTGCTGGACCTCCATCCAGGCCAACCTGGGTATCTGCTCGTGTGCCAGCATGAGCATGATGAGCGACCGGCTGCAGTCATCGGCCTGCGAGGTAGATGTGATGGGCGCCATCGCCATGCACACCATGGCCCTGGCCTCCAACAAGCCCAGCGCCCTTCTCGACTGGAACAACAACTTCGGCGATGACCCGGACAAGTGCGTCATGTTCCATTGCAGCAACCTGCCCAAGTCGGTGCTCCCCGACCCGAAGATCAGCACCCACGACATCCTGGGCGACGAGGTGGGGGTCGAGAACACCTGGGGCACCTGTGTCGGACGGGTCAGCCCGGGGCCCATGACCTATGCCCGGCTGTCCACCGATGACCTGGGCGGCGAAGTCGTGGGATACGTGGGCGGAGGCGAGTTCACCACCGACCCGCTGGAGACTTTCGGCGGCTACGGCGTGGCCCAGGTCCCCAACCTGCAGGACCTACTGCGGTTCATCTGCCGCATGGGCTTTGAGCACCACGTCGCAATCAACCTATCCGAGGTCGCTGGCGCCGTCCACGAGGCGTGGGCGAACTACTTCGGCTGGGGAATCTACAAGCACAGTTAGGCCTGGCTCGGCTCTTCTGGCCAACTAGTCCGTACAGACGGCGGGGCCCTTCCCGAGAGGAGGGCCCCGCCATCTACGTTCGGCTGGGTGAAGAAAAAAGAAGAGGGTTCTCACTGCGGGGTGGTTGGGCCATTGGGGGGACGGCTGGATGTGAGCAGTGAGAACCCACTTGTGAGACTATACTCGACCAACCCCTGCCACGGCGGCCATGCGTCGTCCTTGGCGGATTCGACGTCATGCCTGCCCTAACGGCGTCGCCGTTGGGGGCCGTCAGGCGAACCAGATGGTGTAGTCGATCTCGGGGAAGAACATGGCCAGGGTGCCCCACACCACACCCCCGATGAAGAAGTGGCCCAGCGCGATCCCCAGGAAGCACGGGACCAGCCGCCTGTAGAGGCCGACGCCGCCCACCTTCAGGATTGCCGACTTAGCGATCCACGCCAACAGGAAGGACCACCAGAGCTGCACGCCGTTGGCGGTGGCCAGGACGTAGCCGATGGGGTTCAGAGGCGCCCGGAGCAGGGCACTCTTCGTGATCAGCAGACCGGCACTCACGATCAGGCCCACCGCCATGGCCGCGCGACGGGCCGGGTCGGGGCTCGCGGGGTTCTGGACGTAGCGGGACAGCTCGGTCCAGGAGTCCGTGGCGAAGAGCACTCGGACACCCCCGCCGAGCCAGCGATGGCCGCCGCCGAGCACGTTCGACCCGTACTCGTAGTTGGTGCTCAGGAACAGCGGGAAGGCGATGGCCAGCCCGATCGCCACCGCCAAGAGGCCCGGCGTGACCATCTTCCGCGGCTTCAGGCCGACCTCGTGCGCCAGCTTGAACCCCTCGAGCTGGAACACCGTGCTCTGGCTGTAGAATCCGCCATGGACTAGCCAGAAGAAGCTGGTCAAGGCTGTGAGGCCCCGGCCAGACCCGCGATCGAGGGCCGCGGAGCCCAGTAGCCACACGGGCATGAACTTCAGCTCACTGTGGGGCAGCACCCACACCGATGGCACTCCCGACTCGGCGCGGATCCGGCCGTAGGTCAGCAGGAACAGGAAGATCATGGCGAAGAACCCAAGCGCGACCCACCACTTGACGCCCACGGCCATGGCGAAGCCCGCCAGGGAGAGGAACCCCGCCAACCCACCCCAGACCGCCACGGGATAGCGCAGGGGCTCGTCCGTGTCGTCGGCGCCACCGAGAGCGCACGCGCGCCGCAGCACGCCCTTCAGGTGTCCTCGGGCCGTGTAGAGAATGAACAGGCCCACACCCACGTACGCTCCCAGGCCCTGCTCCAGGAAGAAGGGGAATCCTGGCTTCTGCACCCCCGCTGAGGCCCCCAAGACCGCCGCCACCAGTTGCAGAACCCAGAACACCCAGGTGGACAGCAGGATGTCCAGAGGAACCAGGTAGCCTAGGCCGATCAGCTCGGGCCGGTGGAAGATCTGGAGCCAGCCGATAGCATTCAGCGGTCGCTCGGTGAACAGCAGGCCTACGTCGGTCGAGATACCCGGGGCCGCCACGCCGGGGTTCACCACATGGGCGATATTCAGCACATGGTAGCCCAGTGAAAGCGAGAACCCCACCCATGTGAGGGGATTGGCCAGTAGGCCCTTGGAGCCCGTCCGCCGCTCGTCGCGCAGGAGCAAGGAGGCGATGCTGACGATGGGGAAGGTCAGCCGCTCCCGATCCACCCATTGCTTCCGGAAGACGGCCCACAAGCACAGCGCGGTCCACCAGAAGACTAGGAAGAAGCTGCCCCAGATCAGCAGCGGTCCTATCCAGGCTCGCCAAGGCACGCCTCCCGACTCCACACCCTCGTAGTAGGTGCGAATGACCTCCGGGTCCCGGGGGCCCAGCCACGACGGAAGCGTGCCCGCGATCTGGCCCAGCTCGTTCTCGGCGTCGGCCAGGTAGAAGGGCAGAGTTAGGTAGGGCAGGAAGGCCTGCATCACACCCACACCGGCCATAAGCGTCGCCACGGTAACGAACAGGTATACGACGGCGATTTCCGCATCCGTCAGCAGGCCCACACCCGCCGCGGCGCGGGCCAACCGACGCAGCACCACGAGGAGCACCAGGCAGGCGAAGGCCGTGAGGGGCGGCACGGCCATGGTGAACTCACACGTGAACACCAGGAACTCGGCGTGACGCACCCAGTAGGCGCAGCCGACGGTCAGTGCCACACCGATGGCGAGTGTCTTCGGGGTCAGGCCGGGCGCGGGACGTGTAGGCGACGTACCCGGTGATGCAATGGCCTCGCGTCGGTTTTCAGGCAGCGTGTCGCTCAAGGGCACCGACCCGTGTCAGAAAGAGATCCGGCCCCGGCGGGGCCGGGACCGGACTGGTTGTTCGCGACACATACGCATCGGCCTCGTACGGGAATCGGCTCGCAGAGCCGGTTGCCGACGGGGGGCTACTATCCCGCCGCCCGGATCGCTGCCAGAGCGGCATCGTAGTCGGGCTCGTTGGTCATCTCCTCGACGAGCTGGACGTAGGATACCTTGCCCGTCTTGTCGATGACGAAGACCGCCCGCGCAAGGAGCCTGAGCTCCTTGATCAGGATGCCGTAGGCCGTACCGAGGGCGGCGTCTCTGTGGTCCGAGGCCGTCGTTACGTGGCCAGCATCCGCCGCTCCGCACCAGCGCTTCTGGGCGAAGGGCAGGTCCATGGACGCCACCAAGACGGCCACATCGCCGCCGAGCTTGGCCGCCTCCTCGTTGAACCGCCGGGCCTCGGTATCGCACACCGACGTGTCCAGCGAAGGCACGGTGACCAGGGCTAGGGTCTTGCCCTTGTAGGATGAGATCGACAGGTCGGACAGGTCATTGTCTACCAAGACCGCGTCGGGGGCTTGGTCGCCCACGGAGGGCATATCGCCCATCAGCGTCAGCGGGTCGCCCTTGAAGGTGATCGCTCCGGATCGCTCGTTCATCATGTATCCCCCTCGGCGCCTCTAGGGCGCGGTGTGTACCAACATTCTGCTAGACATGGTACACCAAACCGCGCGCCCGACCTAAGGGCGCGCGTTGGGGGACCGGCGTGCTCGATGGAATCGCCCTCTAGCCGTCCTCTTCATCCAGGTTCGCGTCGGTGATGATGCGCCGGAAGGCGTCCAGATCCTCGGAGCTGCCTTTGCTCTCCTGGCCCATGGAGTGGCTCTCCTGGCCCGTCATGAGAGTGAAGCCGTTCTCATCCTCCAGGATCCGGGCATCGGCCACCTGGAACACGTCATCGGCGGCGAGAACGGGAGCGCCGCATCTGAGTGCGATGGCCGCGCAATCGCTCGGCCGCGCATCGATCTTCAGCGTCTCGCCGTCCTTGTCCACGATCAGGTCGGCATAGTAGGTGCCATCCCGGTACTCCCGGATCTCGACCCGCTCCAGACTGGCCCCCAGCTCGGCGAGGACCGACACGAACAGATCGTGGGTCAGCGGGCGCTCCAGCTCGGCGCCCTCGATGGCCATCTGAATGGCCCGAGCTTCATGGACGCCGATGGCCATGGGGATGGCCCGGTCGCCCTCTGCCTCCTTGAAGATGACCACATAGGCCTGCTCAGGCCTGGGGTCCAGCCATACTCGGAAGACATCTATCTCTGTCATGTCCCGAATCACTCGCTTTCCGGCCTCGAACCGGCCTCGGGACTCAGCGGTGGACTACTCTGAATGATAGCACCGCCCAACACCCTTATGCCATAGAGACGGCTTCGGACAACACGGAGATCCCAACCTCCAGCGCTTCTGGGCCAATGGTAAGTGGCGGAGCGATCCGCACCACGTTACCGTACATCCCGATGGGAGCGATGAGGGCCAGGCCCCGCTTGAAGGCCTCGCTGACGACCCGCATGGCCGCCTCGGGTGAGGGTGTCTTCGAGTCCTTATCGCCCACCATCTCCAGCCCCCACACCAGACCCATGCCTCGCACATCGCCCACCCGGGGCGCGCTCGACATGGCGTGGAAGGCCTCTTCTAGCTTCTTACCCCGCTGGTCGGCATTCTCCACCAGCTTCTCCGACTCGATGATCTCGATGGAGGCCAGGGCCGCCGCCGCGGACAGCGGGTTGCCACCGGCGGTGCTCGACAGCTCGCCCGGACTCAGCCCACCGAGCAGTTCCTCGGTAGCGAGGACCGCTGCGCACGGCACCCCGCTGGATAGCCCCTTACCCAGGGTGACGGCATCGGGCTCTAGTCCCCAGTGCTCGTAGGCGAACATCTTGCCCGTACGGCCGAAGCTGGACTGGACCTCATCGAGGATCAGGTACAGGCCTCGGTCCCGTCGCCACTCCTCGAGCCGCTCGTACCAGCCAGGGGGCGGGATGATGGAGCCGGCGCCGCCCTGATAGGATTCGGTGATGACCCCCGCGAGCTGGCCGTTGCCCTGGGTCTTCACGGTGTAGTCCAGGGTATCGAGGCAAGGCATGGAGCAGCCCTCGGGCTCATGGCCCAGCGGGCACCGGTAGCAGTACGGGAAGGGCGCCCGGAGCATCCCCGGCACCACCGGCCCGAAGCCCCGACGCACCCCTTCGTTGCCGCCCGCGCTCATGGCGCCATAGGTCCGGCCATGGAAGGCGCCCCCGAAGCCCAGGATCTCGTACCCGTCCGACGCCCGACGGACCATCTTCAGGGAGGCCTCGACGGCCTCGGAGCCCGTGGTGAGGATGAACGCCTTGGTGAGCTGCGGAGCGGACATCTCCACCAGCTTGCGGGCAAGCTGGGCTCGAGGCCCCGTGGGGAAGTCATAGCAGTTGTACAGCTTGCCTGCCTGGTCGCGGATGGCCTCCACGTACTTCGGATGGCAGTGCCCTACGTTAGTGACCAGAACCCCCGAGGAGAAGTCCAGGAAGACGTTCCCGTCCACATCGGTGATCCAGACGTCCTCGGCATGGTCCCAGACCAGCGGCTGCTGGTCGGACATGCAGCGCGGCTCATAGGCTCGCGACTCCTCGAGCACCGCGCTGGCCTTGGGTCCGGGGAGCTCGGTCACGATCTTCGGGCCGGGTAAGTTCGCCATTGAATGGGTCCTCCATCTGATTGGCGCGGGCCACGCTGCCGCGCAGCCCCGCTATGGTTCTCGGCGGAACCGGCTAGTCCTTGGGCGCCGCCTACTCGCGCGCAATGGTCACACACCCAACCGATCTGGGCCCTACTCGCGCATGGACCATCCGGTGGCCCCCCACCCTACTGACCACGGCCTCTCTGCCGCACCACACATCGGTCGCTGTACCGCTGAAGCCCTCGGGCACCACCAGCACCGGGCCCTCGTATGAGGTGTGGCCCTCGTTGTACAGGGTGTAGATGACCTCGTCCTCGCCCACGAACTCGTTGGCGTGGATGCCCGTGACAACGGTCGGAACCAGCGGAGTGACCCTCGACGAGCTGAAGGCATCGGCGTGGGCCGAGAGGATCCCGTGGCACTTCCGGATCATCTCCAGCGTCTGGGGCGCGAACCACTCCTGGGGCGGTCCCTCAAGCCAGATCGCCTCCCCGTTGAAGAAGGTCCACGCCACGCCGCTCGCCCATGTCCCCGTGGGCTTGTCGCAGATCAGGATCTCGATGGTCTTGAAACCGGGATGCACGAAGCGGTACAGGTTCAGCGGCACGCGGGCCTCCGCGTGGTAGCACTGGTTCATCGCGTAGGTGAAGCTGGCGTCCTGGAGGTGCGCGTTGCTGTCGGGTGGCGATTCCTCGGTGTACAGGATGATCCCCGGGTCGACGGCATCGACATGCTCACGCACCTCCTCCACGAAGCCCTGCTCGGCGTCGATCTGGTTCATGGGCACCCCATGGCCGTGATCGGTGGCATAGCAGTCCCGCCACGTGGAGCAGAAGCCGAACTCGTCGATGTACATGCCGCTGGGCGATAGGTTGCGGGCGGCTCGGGCGTAGGTGCGGGCCTGGATGTCCCGCCACATGGGAAGCCAGGGGCAGGCGAACACCTCGGTGGCATCGGGCCAGAACCGGGGCTCACCGGCCTCATCGATGATGGCGACCTCGTCTCCGATCCGCTGGCCCAGCGGTCCGCGAGTCTCCAGCAGGTACCCCTCGATGTAGAGACCCACGGGGATGCCCGCCTCCTGTAGCTCGTCCATGGCCGCTTCGAAGGCGGGGTAGCCGCCGGGCCAATGCTCACTAGGGTCGGGGTCGCCCGGGCGGTGGTAGATCCGGCCCAACCCGGGGATCGTGCCCCAGTCGAAGATGTGCAGGTAGTCGATGCCACCGAACTGCTCCTCGGCCTCACGCACCGCGGGCCAGAGGTCGACGGGCTGGGAGCGGTCGGGCCACATAGGATCGAGCCAGCCGAGGAACCGCTGCCGGAAGTTCCAGATGTCGCGCACCCAGTCCGGCCGGGGCGCGACGGGCTCGCGGAGGCCACCGCGGTACTCCTCCAGAGCCGAGTGCCAGTCGCCGGCCAGGCACTGGATGCTGAAGCCGGGAACGGTACGGACGCCGCCCTCCGAGAAGGTCACCGGCCGCGCTTCAACGCCGAGGGTCACGGACCGGCCGTCCTTGGCTAGAGCCAGACTCTCCACGGCCGGGTCCCTAGCCTCTACCATCAAGCAGCCCGACCCGTCGGCGGTCTGCACCGCCATGAAGGGGTGCCGAATGCCCCATCCCGAGTAGCTCGCTGACAGCTTCCGGTCCTCACTCCCGATTGCGGGCGCGATGGAAGGGAAGCAGTAGGCGGGCTCGTCTCTTCCGCCCATGTCGGCAGGAAGCGCCGGGTATCGCACGCGCACTTCCCGGCCCTCTCCCTCGCCCAGGGCCATCGAGAGCGAGAACCCCACCGACCCTCGCAACGTCTCCCACCTAAGCCGCCACGTCAGCTCACCCTCGTCGTGAGCCAGTACGTAGCCACCCTCCTGAGCGCCGGCCCGGGTCGTGGTGAGCCACCCCTCGGGCACCGGCTCGCCGTCGACGGCGACCTCCATCAGGGGCACAGTCTCGGCCAGCACGTTCCGGCCGAGGGGCTTGTGGTAGACCCCGAGGATGCGGGGCACGCCGACGCGGCTAACCGTCAGCCGGGTGGTGGCCGTCTCGAAGTGGACCACATCCCCCTCCTCGAC